>NZ_LZMK01000381.1:0-651 GCF_001665865.1 Nocardia sp. 852002-20019_SCH5090214
GGGTCGTCGGCGGGTTCGGGGCGCGGGGTGGACCCGTTGCGGACCTCGGGTGGCTGCTCGACATACACCGGCTGAGGCTCGGGTGCCGGTTCCGGTTGAGGTTCCGGCGCAGGCGGCGGTACAGGTGGGGGCGGCGGTGTCGCGGTGCCGGGCTGGGAAGGGCTGGTAACGCCAGGCTGGTCCGCGGTCGAAGCCGTCGATGCACCTGCCGGGCCGGCGCACGCGAGGGCGATCAATAGCGGAACGGCACCGGCAACCACGAGCGACGCAGGTCGGGACTTCCCTGCCGGTAACCGCTCCCCCCTTTTGTTGGGTGTCGCGGTTCTTCTCTTGGCGTTTCTGAATCCTGTTTTCGGCATGCCGAATAAACCCTTCGAATGGAGGGAGGGAAAGATGAAAAGAATGAATGGTGTGGCTTTTCGGGGATCAGCGCCCCGGCGTCGTCAATGCCGACTGGACCGGGGCGCTGATCCGGTGTTTTAGCAGCTCAGAGGAACGGGAGGACGAGCGAGAGCACCTGGGCGGCGATCGTCAGTCCGTTCGAGACTGCCGCAGAGCCGGTATCGATCCAGGAAAGAACGACCATCGGATCCACAATCAATTTCCCTTCGAAGCAGGAGCAGTTGCCCTACCATCAAAACGCGGAAAATT
>NZ_LZMK01000382.1:0-587 GCF_001665865.1 Nocardia sp. 852002-20019_SCH5090214
GAGCGGGAGTGGTCGGCGACGTCGTGGTCGTCGACCAGGCGCGCCCATTGCTCGAGGTAGGTGGGAGTGGCGATGTTGCCGCCGTAGATTTCGATCGATTGCGCGCGGATGACGGTGAGTCCGTTTGCGCCCCACAGGTCTTCGGCTTGTTCGAGGACCTGCACGATGGTCAAGAGGATGACGCCGCATCCGGCGGCGTAGGTGTAGTAGTTGGGCAAGGCGTCGATGAGTGCGCAGTTGGCTGCTTCGTCGAGCACCGCCAGCAGCGGCACGGCGAGGCGGCCGTCGGGGCGTGCACGCGCGGACGCCAGCGCGGATTCGAGGATTTGACCGACGAGTGCGGCGGTGAGGGCTGCGGCGGAGTCGGGTCCGGTCATCGACAGCCCGTACAGGGTGTCGTTGCTGGTGATGAACTCGGCGGGTTTGAATTCGGGCAAGTTGTGCGTTGCCGCCGCGGGGGTGGTGTCGATGACGATCGATTCGCCGGTCTCGTAGACGGTGACATGTTTGCGGGCGGGTGGGGTGATCATGGTGGCATAGCCCTCGTCGGAGAGCACATTCAAGAACCGGCGCGCCATGTCGTACAA
>NZ_LZMK01000383.1:0-126590 GCF_001665865.1 Nocardia sp. 852002-20019_SCH5090214
CGGTGACGGCCACGACGCCGGGCCGGCGCACCACCGCGTCCACCACGCGGCCCCACCATCGCTCGGCGCGGCGCCGGCCGCGGTCGAAGGCGTCGCGGCGCCAGCTCCAGGCGCCGACGCGGTGACCGAGCAGGGCGAGCGCGGCGGGCAGGACGGTCAGCGACAGTCCCGCGGCCAGCAGGACCGCCGCGATGGCCCCGAAACCCAGCGATCGCAGTACCGCCTGCGGAAAGACGAACGTTCCGGCGAAGGCACAGGCCAGCAGCAGTGCCGAGAATCCCACGGTCCGACCGGCGGTGGCCAGGGTGCGCGTCACCGCCTCGGAAACCGCGGCACCCGCGGCGAGTTCCTCGCGGAATCGGGTGACTACGAACAGCCCGTAGTCGATGGCCAGGCCGAGTCCCAGCAGCGAGGCGACGTTCACGGCGAAGACACTCACCTCGGTGACGTGCGCGATCACCGCGACCGCGCCCAGTGAGCCCACGACGGCCAGCACACCCACCAGCAGCGGCAGGCCGGCGGCGACCACTCCGCCGAACACCAGCACCAGAATCACCGCTGTGACCGGCAGCGAGACGGATTCGGCGAGCACCAGATCGTGGCGGGACTGCCGGTCGATCTCGTCGGCCAGGGCGCTGTAGCCGGTGAATCGCACCGAGACGCCGGGAACGGTCAGCGCAGCGGCGATGTCGTGGTAGGCGGCGATGCGCTGATTGTCGTCGCCGGCGGCGAACACCACGGCCAGCCCCTGCCGTCCGTCCGCCGACCGCAGGAAATTCTGGCGCGGTGGGGCATTGTTCCAATAGGTCTGCACCGGCTGAGCCAGCAGCGCCGGATCGATGTGGTCGACCGCCTGCTGGACGCGCGGGCCCAGTGCGGCGAGGTCCTGTCCGTCGGGCGCGGTGAAGATCGCGATCACATCGGGGTTCTGCCGGCCCAGATGTGCCGTGACCACCCGGTCGACGAGCGCGGATTCGCTTCCGGGATCGGCGAATCCGGCCGCGCTCACCCGCTGCTGGACGTCCGCGCCGAACAGTCCGCACACGATCGCGAAACCGATCGCCGCGAGCAGCACCAGTTTCGGGCGGGTGCCGACCAGCCGCGCCCAGCGCGTCATGCGGGGACCGAATCCGGTTGCGGCAGTTCGCTTTCCAGCGTGGAGGCGATGCGGTCCAGCAGCGCTTCGAGCCGATCCTCGATGTCGCGGCCGTTGCGCGCGGAGACCGTCAGCTCGGTACGGCCGCCCGCCTCCACCATCGCGAACAGCAGCGGCATCGCGACGCTGTGCTGGGGCAGCACCCGCACCGACGTGGGCGACCAGCCGGGCACCGCCAGTTCGCCGAGATCGAAGCGGCCCATGTGCGAGACCGTCGCCGAGGCGAGGTTGCGCCCGAAGCGGGCGCCGAGCGCGTTGGTCGTACGCAGAATGGTGCGGCCGACGGCGTGCGGTGCGTTGGCGATCGCGCCGGCGGCAAACTGGTTGAGTTCGGTGCGGTCTCGCAGACCCGCACGCATGTCTTCGCGCACCTGTCGCCAATCCTGGCCGGGCCGGATGTCGAGGAACAGCGGCAACGCCAGATTCGCCGTCGACCGCAGCTGTGCGTCGTGGCGGCGCAGATCGACCGGCACCATGATCCGCTGCGTGCTGCCCGCGGCGTCGGCCAGCAGCGCCGACACTCGCGCCACCGCACCGGGACCGGTGGCCCCGATACTGCGGTGCCGCAGCAGATGCCGGGGGCTGCCCACCTCCTGACGGCCGTGGCCGACCGCCGAACGGAATCGGGGAATCATGGCAGTGGGACGTCCCGGCGCGCCGAGGCGCCGCACCAGTTCCCGGTCGGCGACCGGGTCGCGAAGTTCTTCCGGCTGTTCACCGCGCAGCGCGGCGAGGACGTTGCGAGTCCACAGCACCATGCCCATCCCGTCCATGACGCCGTGGAACACCCGGAAGATCACGGTGACCGGGTCGCCGGTCAGCAGCAGCACCTCACAGGTGGTTTCCGGGGTGGGGCCGATCGCCGACGCGAGGACCGGGTCGGCCTCGAGCCGGTCGTAGTTCACGACATGTCCGGGAATCTCGCGCACGGCCGGGGGCACGCCGGTGTCCACCCAGTACTTGCCCTCGCGTCGCAGCCGGGCGCCCGGACAGGCGGCGGCCGCGACCGCGACCGCCCGGCGCAGCGCCTCCGCGTCCAGGGGCCCGGTTCCCGGGATCGCCAGTTGCATCAGAAACGGCGGGGCCATATCGCGCATCGGGAAGTACATGCGCTCGGTGGGGGAGATCCGCCGCCGGAAGACGGGACTCATGATCGGCTCCTGACTCTGCGTTACCGCAGCTCGCGGGTGAGTTGCTCGATGCCGCCCTCGGATTCGAGCCAGGACAGGAACCGGGCCAAGCCCTGTTCGCGGTCGATGATCGGCGCGTAACCGAAATCGCGTGCCGCCGCGCCGGTGTCGTAGGTCGCGGTGCGGGTCAGCAACGCCACCACGTAGCGCGACAGCGGTGGCGACCAGCGCCGCGCGATCGCCGGTATGCGCCAGGCAGTTTCGATCACCGACACGGCGGCCGCCAGCACACGCGGATCCGGCCGGCGGCTGGGAGCCGGGTAGCCGAGCCCGCCCGCCACCTCGGCCAGGAAGGCCCAGACGTCGGTCCGCTCCGCATCGGCGACGAAATAGGCCTTGCCGCCGACCCGGTCGGAGCCGGCGACGCCCAGACAGGCGTGCACGATGTTGTCCACATGGCACAGCGACGCCTGGACCGAGCGGCCGGACGACAGATCGGGCAGGCGCCCCTGTGCGGTCCGGCCGAGCAGGCGCACGATCGGGCCGGAGCGGTCGCCGGCTCCCCAGATCGCGCGCGGCCGTAGCGCGCAGGTGGTGAAACCCGGGGTGTCGGCGGCGAGGACGGTGCGCTCGGCGGCGGCCTTGGTCTCGGAATACAGGTTCAGGTAGTGGCGCGGATACGGCACCGATTCGTCTATGTCGATCTGATCGCCGCCGTCGCGATCCATCAGAGCGCTGGGGCTCGAGATGAACACGAAACGCGTGGCTCCGGCGGCGCGGGCGGTGCGCAGCAGAACTTCGGTGGCGCGGACGTTCTCGGTGTGGAACTGGGCGCGGGTGCCGCGTTCGTCGACGCGGGCGGCACTGTGGAACACCACATCGACTCCGGCGCACGCGCGTTCGAGGGATTCGTCGTCGGTGAGATCGCCGTAGGCGATCCGCACACCCTCGAGTTCGGGCAGGTCGCCGAGGTTGCTGGTCCGCCGCGCGAGGACGGTCACCTCGTGGCCGCCCTCGCGGACCAGGCGGCGGACCAGCGCGCCGCCGAGAAATCCGGATGCGCCCGTGACGAGTGCCTTCACCGTTCGTTCTCCTCGAAAGATCCTGTGCTGCGGACGATTTCGGTGCGCCACCAGGTGAGCCCGAACAGCTGCGTCATGACGGCGGTGTACAGGCGCGACCGGCCGCTGCCCCGCGCGGCGCGCAGGGCGACCGGAATCTGGGCGGCGTGCACACCGATGCTGAGCACCGCGTCGATCCACCACAGCGCGCGCAGCCAGCGGCGGCCGGAGCTCCGGACCGCTGGACCGGCCAGCAGGAACAACCATCCCGCGATCGGAACAGCGCGCAGCGCAACAACTTTCACGTTCATCGCAACGCCTTCGCGGTCTGCCGAGCCGCCCACACCGCGAGCTGTTCGCGCCCGATCTTGGCGTTGTGCCGGATATCGACCGGAAATCCCGGATGAAACAGGAACTCCGAGATCTTCGTGGTCAGCTCGAATTCCGCGCCACGCGCGCGCAGCGCGGCGGCCACGTCGTCGCGATCGGCGTCCGGGCGCAGTTCCACGCACAGCACGGGGCGCTGTGCTTCCGCCGGCCCCACCCCGACCAGTGCCGTACGCGCCACACCCGCGACGGCGTTGAAGATCTGCTCGACCTGCACCGTGAACATCGGGCCGTCGGCGGTGCGGACCCGCTGGGATTTGCGTCCGCAGAACCAGATTCGCTCCTGGTCATCGATCCACGCGAGGTCACCGGTGCGATGCCAGACGGTCTCGCCGTCGACGATCTTGCCCGCCGCGTTGGCCACGGCGGGCCAGTAGTAGCGAGTGCTCACATTCGGCCCCGCCACCACCAGTTCGCCGATGCCGCGGGTGGCCGCCAATTGATCCTCCCGGGCGCGGGCGTCCGCCCACGTGGGCAGCGGGTGGTCGGTGATCGCCACGATTCGCGCCCGCACCCGGTCGGCTGGTCGGCCGATGCAGGTGCCCGCACCGGCGCGGGCGCGTTCGGACGGGCCGTCCAGCAGCTCGCGCGATTCGATCGTCGACATCGGCAGTGCCTCGGTGGACCCGTATCCGGCGTAGACCAGCACATCCTCCTCGAGCACCGCGCGCAGGCCGGCGATACACCAGTCCGGGACCGGCGCGCCACCGGAATAGATGCTGCGCAGTGTCGGCAGCCGGGTGCCGGTCTGTTCGAGGTGGCGCAGCAGCGGAATCAGCACGGCGGGGGAGGCGAACATGGTGCGGACGCCGAACCGGCCGATCGCGTCGGCCACGTGCGCCGGATCGGTCGCACCCACCCGGCTGGGAATCAGCGGCGGCAGCACGCACTGCGAACCGAGCAACAGATCCAGAATGCCGACCAGCGGCAACGTGATCAGCGAGGTCTGCGGCGGCACATGCCCGCGCGCGGCGTGGACCTGCTCGACCATGGCCGACAGATTGCCGTGGGTCATCTCCACGGCCTTGGCCGGTCCGGTGCTTCCGGTGGTGAACGCGATCATCAGCAGGTCGCCCTCGGGTGCCGGAGCGCGGTCCGGCGCGGTGCCGGACGGGCGGCGACCCCAGCTGTCGAATGTCGCTCCGCCCCAGAACCATCGCCGCCCAACCGTGACCGCGACCCGCACCCCGCGGAAGTAGCGGCGGAACAGCACCCGCGCCGCATGCGCCTGCGGAATGCCGATGAACGCCTCGGCGTCGGCCGCCTGCAGGCAGCGCAGCATCCGGCGCAGCCCCATACCCGGATCGATGACCACCGGCACCGCGCCGATCTTCAACAGTCCCAGCATGATCGCGTAGAGCTCCGGCCCCGGCAGCACCAGCACGATGGTGCGGGTTCCGCTGCCGACGCCCGCGGCGGTGAGCCGCTCACCGACAGTGTCGGACCAGCGATCCAGGTCGGCGTAGCTCAGCCGCCGATAGTGCGGGGTGCCCGCATGGTCGGCATCGGCGAAATACACCGCGGTGCGGTCGGGTGCGGCCGCGGCGACCACGCGGAACCGGTCGACCGCGCGCCAGTATGTACCGCTCACGCCGCCGCACCGGCGGCGACCGGCAGGCGATACACCGCGGCCGCCGCGGACGGTCCCGCGCCCGCCGCGACGAACAGCACGGTGTCGAAGCCGGCGAGCGAATCCTCCTCCACTGAATGGTGATAGGCCAGCGGCAACGCCGCGGTGTGTGGATCGCCGGCGGACAGGTCCGGGGTGCGGACCTCGCCGATACCGAGGGTGTCCGCGAGCAGCCGCGGGAACTTCGGCGTCGGCGTGGAGGCGATGAGAACGGTTGCGGCGGGATCGATTCCGTCGGCGTCGAGGGCGCGGCGGCCGGCGTCGGCGGCGATCTCCAGCAGTCGATCCTCGAATCCGGGTTCGCGTTCCACCGTCATCAGTCCGCGTCCGGCCGTGCCCATCGTGGTGACGTCGACATACGACTGCACCACGGGAGAACCCGAACCCGCGACGGTGTGCACGCGGCCGAAGCCGACCGGCTCGTCGGTGTGCTCGAGCAGCAGCGCGGCACCCGCGGTGGCGTAGGGGAACTCGTCGTCGGCCGCCGACCGGGCCAGCGACGGATGGGTGTCCCCGGAGACGATCAGGACGTGGCCCGATCCGGCGGTCTCGAGAATCGACTGCGCGACCTGAACCGCGTTGAGCACACCGGTGGCGCCGTTCATCAGGTCGAAGGAGAACGAGCGCGGGTCGCCGAACCGGTAGTCCAGTCCGATCCCCGCCTCCTTCTGGATCAGCGCCGACACCGCCGGTTCCACGGTGTTGGAGTCGCGGAAGATTCCCGCGTTGATCAGCACCCCGACCTGCTCCGGCGCCACCCCGGCGCGTTCGAGGCTGCGGCGCGCGGCGCGGCCACTGTGCTCGACGATGCTGAACGTGTCGCTCTCGCGACTGATTCCGGTGGATGTGATGGCAACGCCCATGACCAGTACCTCAGACCTTCAGAGACGAAATCGTGGTGGACAGGAAACCGCCGACCACCCCGGAGGCGGCCGGAACCATCAGCAGTTTCGAGCCGGCCGGGATCTCACCGCGGCTCAGATGGTCGTGCAGCACGATGAAATGTGAAGTGCTGGAAGTATTTCCGTATTCGGTCAGCACATTGAGGTCGGGCGGCATCGGTGCGCCGAATTCCCGTTCGGCGATGGCGTTCATATACGGGATCGCCGCCGCGCCGAACTGATGGTGGATGACGAAGTCGAAGTTCTCCTCGGCGAACGTGGTGCCGCGCTTCTCGTAGAACATGCGCTGGGTGTCGGTCCACAACAGAAAGCGGGACTCGTTGTGCATCTTGCGATTGTCGGTGTAGAGCGCCACGCCCGGGGTCTTGTCACTGGGCATGCCCAGGCACAGGTGCGAGAACTCCGAGGCCGTGACCAGCTCGATGTAGTCGATGCGGTCGGCCTCGTCGACGGAACGATCGAGCACCACCGCGGCCGCGGAATCGCCCACGGTGAGCGACGCGAATTGCAGATCGTATTTGTCGGAAATTTCGCGCACCGCGGTATCGGCGATCGGAGTAATCGCCTCACCGCTCACCACGATGCCGTTGCGCACCATTCCGGATCGAATCATCCGATCGAGGATGTAGGTTCCGCTGAGCATTCCCGCGCAGGCGTTGGAAAGGTCGAAGGTAATAGCGTTCCGCGCACCGATGCGTTGTGCCAGAGCCGACGCGAAGGACGGCTCCATATATATCTTGTCGGCGTCCTTGCTGCGGGTTATCGAGGTGGAGATGACCACCTCGATCTCCGACCCGGAGTACTGTGACCTGGACAGACACTCGTCCAGCGCCTTGCCGGCCAGGACGAACGAGTCTTCGTAGGATTCCGGTCGGGTGTCGTGAACGCGGCGTTCGCGCACGCCTGTGATCTTTTCGAGATCGAAGGCCGGCGGTACGGCGAGGCGCGATATCAATTCCTCCGTGGTGACCTTTTTTTCGGGTAGATATGCGCCGATCGCTTCGAAACGAGAATGCGGCACGCCGCCTCCTGAATTGGCATGACGAATGCTTGCGGAATTTGTTCGTGACGTGATGCTACCCGAGAGTAACTAGCGCATTCTTGATCCGCATCTCGACGCTTCGATCGGGTAGTGGTGAATTCGATGTATTTGTAACAGCGCGTCGCAGCAAGTAGTAACTACTCGGCAATCGATGAATATCGCCGCTACATCGAGGCTTCTGTCGGTTCGCGAAGCGGATCCGGGAGTCCGCTAACTTGCAGAGTGCCGGATTCGTGGTGAAACTTCACATCGATCGGGGCGGTCGATTGTGAGAGACCTCACCGAGCGCAGGGCCGTCCGAGCCGGATCAGCCCAGCCGTGCCATGACCGCCCTCGGCAGCCGTGGCAGCACGAGGTTCAGTGCGCGCCAAGGCCATTGCGGCACGCAGGCGCGCACCGGCTCGGACTCGATCGCGGCGACCATCGCGGCCACACCGCGTTCGAGCGGTGCGACCAGCCGGGCGTCGTCGGCGCGCGCCGACATCTCGGTGGCGATGAATCCGGGCTGCATCGTGGTCACGGCGATCGGGCTGCGGCGCAGTTCGATCGCCAAACCCTCACCGAGCGCGGACAATCCGGCCTTGCTCGCCGCATACGCGGCCTTCTTACCGGGCAGCCCGCGCACCGCGCTCATCGACGAGATCAGCACCAGATGCCCGGCGTTCTGGTCGCGAAAGATCTCCAGTGCGGCCTCGGCCTGGGCCAGCGCACTCACGAAATTCGTTGTGGCCGTCGCGATATTCGCATCCGCACGCCCGGTACCCAGCGCCGCGCCCTTGCCCAGGCCGGCGTTGACGATCACGCGATCCAGCCCGCCGAATTCGTCGCGGAATTCCCCGAATACGCGCGGGACCGCCTCGTGGTCGTCCACGTCGAGGGTCCGCAGCGAAACCCGGATATCGGGATGGGCCGCCCGCAATTGCTCGCGCAGCGACCGCAGGTTCTCCATGCGGCGCGCGCACAGCGCGAGATCGCGCCCGCGCGCCGCGAACTGCCGAGCCATCTCGGCCCCCAGGCCCGCACTCGCTCCGGTGATGAGAATTCTGCGCCTGGTCATGGCACCCCACCCTAGTGCCGCCCGGCCGTCTGATCAGGAAATCCGGCGGGCTCCGGCGGCGGGCACCGCCACGAAGAATCGCGGTGGGGAGAAACCGTCGTCGCGAAACCGCCGCCGGATCGCGGCCGCGATCGAATCGGTCCGCTCGATATCGGTCACCGCGATGATGCTGCCGCCGAATCCGCCGCCCACCATGCGCGCACCGTGGGCCCCGGCGTCGAGCGCGGCCGCCACCGCCGCATCCAGCTCCGGCGTAGAGACCTCGAAATCGTCTCGCAACGAGGCGTGTCCGCTGGTGAGCAGCGGCCCGATCGCGCGCGGATCACCCCCGTCGCGCAGCAGTTCCACCACGGTCAGCACCCGGGCGTTCTCGGTGACGACGTGGCGGGCGCGCCGCCGCAGCACCGGGTCCGCCAGCCGCTGCGTTTCCGCCGGATCGGTGACGGCCCGCAGGGAATGCACGCCCAGAGCGTGCGCGGCCTGTTCACATTCGTGCCGACGCCGGCCGTAACCGCCGTCGGCCAGCCGGTGCGGGGTGTCGGTGTCGGCTACCAGCAATTGCAGGCCGGCCGCGGCGAGATCGAAGGGAACCTGCGCGAATTCCCCGGTGGCGAAGTCCAGGAACAGGGCGTGACCCGCCGTGCAGAGCAACGAGGCGGACTGGTCCAGGGTCCCCGTCGCCGCGCCGACATAGGAGTTCTCGGCGGCCCGGCCGATGTCGACCAGCTCGGCGCTGCCGGCGTCGATCTCGAACAGATCGCGAATCGCCAGTGCCACAGCGCATTCCAGCGCCGCAGAGGACGACAGCCCGGCTCCCACCGGTACCGCCCCGTCGATCTCCAGCACCACCCCGGACAGTTCGTGCCCGCGGCGCCGATATTCGTGCACCACGCCCAGCGGATAGCGGGCCCAGCCGGTGACGGCGGATTCGGCGAGCCCGTCGAGCGATTCGCGCACCTGCCCGGCGTGCTGTTTGGAACTCACCCGCACCGTGCCGTCCGTCGTGGCCTCGGCGGTGCAGGTCACGACCTGAGGCAACGCGATCGGCAGCGCGTATCCGTCGTTGTAGTCGGTGTGCTCGCCGATGATGTTGACCCTGCCGGGCGCGACCCATACGCCGCGCCGGGGTGCCGCGCTCACCGCACCTCCCGCAGTTCGGCGGCCACGGTCTCGGGGGTGGTGTCGCTGATGAAGACGTTCATCCCCGATTCCGAGCCGGCCAGATACTTCAACTTGTGCGCCGTCCGCCGGATCGAGAACAGCTGCAGGTGCAGCCACCAATCATCGCCCGGCACACCGGATTTCGGCGCTTGATTCCATGCCGCCACGTACGGCATGGGGGTGTCGAATCGGCGCGCGAAGCGTTGCTGCACATCCAGGTACAGATGCGCGAAACCGTCGCGCTGGGCATCGTCGAGATCGGGGATATCGGCCACCCGGCGGTGCGGATAGAGCTGAACTTCGTAGGGCCAGCGGGCGAACGGTGGTACGAAGGCGGTCCACTCCTCGTTCGCCGCGACCACCCGGACGCCGGCGGCTCGTTCGGCGCCCAGAAGATCACCGAACAGATTGCTGCCGTGGGCTTTTCGATGGCGTGCCGCGTTGGCCACCATCGTCGCGGTGCGCGGGGTGGGGAAGGGGTAGGCGTAGATCTGGCCGTGCGGATGCGACAGCGTGACGCCGATCTCCTCGCCGTGATTCTCGAAGCAGAACACCTGGGCCACGCCGTCGAGCGCCCCGAGTTCGGCGCTGCGCTGGGCCCACGCGTCCACCACCAGGCGCGCCCGGCCCGGATCGAGCCCGGCGAACGAACTGTTGTGGTCGCTGGTGAAGCATACGACCTCGCAGCGGCCGAAACCGTTGCGCAGCAACGTCTCCGGCGACCCTTCGACGTGGTCGGGAAGTTCGGCGCGGCCGGTCGACAGCGACGGAAAGCGGTTCTCGAACACCACCACCTGATAGTCGGCCTCGGGGACCTCGGTGGGATAGCCGGGGCGCGACGGGCACAGCGGGCACAGATCCGCCGGCGGCAGGAAGGTCCGGCTCTGGCGGTGCGAGGCGATCACCACCCACTCGCCGAGCAGCGGATCGAAACGCGCCTGGGAATGCGTACTGGTCCGAGGCAGATCCCGGGTGTCGGCGGCGGTGCGTGGCACCGGCTCGCTGTCGAAGTAGATGATCTCGCGGCCGTCGGCCAGCGACCGACGACTCATCACCGGACTCGGCCGCGCCATCGCATCCCTCCGCTCGATCCACCGGATCTCAGCGGGACACTAACATCGCGGCCGCGACAGGCGGCGGGTGCCGGATCCGGCGCGGCGGATACACCGCGCCGGACCGGCCTCGCTCAGTACTCGCTGCCGAACAACCCGCCCGGCCCGTAGGAGCCGGTCGGCGGCGGCGCCGGCATCATCACCCAGCCGCCGCAGTTGGCCGAGGCGAACGCGACATCGGACGATTTGATCAGCACCCGCACCGGAGTGGTGTGGGTGCGGTCGCTGGCGACGATGGCGGCGTTCGGGTCCGGCGGATCACCGGGTTCGGGAATCTTCCACAGGCGCTCCCAGGAACAGTCGTGCGCCGGGTCCGCCGGCCCCGCGGACTGATAGATGCCGGGCGCGATATCGACCCCGACCCGGTACATCCCGTCTCCGGGAATGTTCGTCGCCGGATCGGCGGCAGCGGTGCCGGATCCGAGCATCGTCACCGTGGACGCGACGGCCCCGGCGATCACAAACGTGCGTCCACGCACGGCGGTCCTCCTCGATCTCGCAGACGGCCGTCGACTATCGGGCGGCCGGAGAAGATCCCCGCATCTTCCGGGGCCTTGGTCTATCAGAATTGCGATAGGAGCGGACCGGATCGGAGAAATATCTGGAGATTCGACAACGCGTCCGCTGGCCGGTGGGCAGACGGCCGCGAAATGCCGTCGCTGAACGTCCCCGCGGGATCCCCTCGTGCCCACGGGGACGGCACCGGCGTGCGATTCGACCGCCGAGGTGCGAGATGGGAACGTACTGCAGCGCCGGCGACCCGTGCAACACAGCGGTATTTCAGAATTAAATTACTCTGGCGAATCATCCGGGGTCAGCATTTCGGCATTTTCGGCCGCGGGCCTGGATATCGGCGGATCGTGCGGATTCGCCCGGCCGCAGCGACATTCGGGCAATGATGTGCATTCCCTCGAATTTCGCCTCGATGTGGTCAGCGACACAAACCTGCCGGTTGTTCCGTGCGTTCCGCGAGTGCGACCGCGATGAGGTAGCTCTGAGATGTCCGTTTCTCGTGCCGACTGCCGCTGAATCAGCCATACGGCCGGCGTGTCTGCGGAAATGGCGTCCCGCTGCGGGTCTAATGGGGGTAACGGTTCGGTAACTGAGCTTGCGTAGTTGATGCTGGCGTTGCAACAGTGAACCACTGGGTTTGATGTTACTAGTGGGAAGGGAGGGGTGTGCCCGCCTCCGGGTGCGCCGTCCGAACATGAACCATCCACACATCATCAAGACCGGAGTCAGGCTCGCCGTCGCCGCGGTCACCACGGCCGGTGTGCTGGCGCCCGTCGCCGCTCTCGCCGCGCCGGCCGCGCCCGCAGATCCCGATATGTCGACCAAATTGGTGGGTAAGACGGTATTTCTGGACCCGGGCCATCAGGGCAGCAACCACAACGAAGACCTCAATCGTCAAGTGAACAACGGCCGTGGTGGCACCAAGGAGTGCCAGACCACGGGGATGACCACCCGCAACGGCGTGCCCGAGCACACCATCAACTGGAATGTGGCACAGCTGGTCCGGCAGTCGCTCGAGGCGCTCGGCGCGCACGTCGTGATGAGCCGCCAAGACGACACCGGCTGGGGCGGATGTGTCGACGAACGCGCCGCGGCGGCCAACAGCTCCGGCGCCGCGGTGGCCGTCAGCATCCACGCCGACGGCGCACCGGAACAGGATCACGGATTCCATCTGATCGTGCCGCAGCTGCCGGTCCCCGATGCCAAGGCGAACGAAGCGCAGTCGGGCCCCGGTCAGGTCGCCACGAATGCCATGCGCGACGCGTACAAAAAGGCCGGGTTCACGCCCGCTGATTACGCGGGCGCGGTCGACGGTCTGCAAACCCGGTCCGATATCGCGGGCCCGGCGCTGACCGAGGTGCCCGACGTCTTCATCGAAATGGGCAACGGCGCGAATGTCGACGACGCGAAAAAGCTCGAATCGCCCGAGGGACAGCTCGAGCATGCCATCGCGATCACGACCGGGCTGGTGAGTTATCTGATCGGAGTGGCTCCGGGTGGTGCCTCGCCGGCCGCGTCGCCCGCCGACAGTCCCGCGAACGCGCCGCAGTCGGCGCCGGGGCAGGACAATTCCGCGTCGCAGACCGGTACGTCACAGAGCACCACGTCGCCGAGTGCCACCCCGCAAAGTCCGGCACCGCAGAATGCCGCGCCGGAGAGCGCGTCTCCGCAGGGATCGGCGACACCGAATTCCGGCGCCCAGAATTCGGGGACCCAGAATCCGGCAGCACCGCAACAGAATTCGGCAACGGACGCATTGCGTGGCGGGCCGAACTCGGCGCCCGCCACCACGCAGTCCGCGCCGACGTCCACCGCGCCGTCGGCTCCGGCCACGACGCAACCGGGCTCGAATCCGGCCGGCACCTATCGCACGGCGCCGGGAACCTATTCGAACACCGATCCGGGCACGTCCGGGGTCTCACCGCAGACCTCGACCGCACCCGGAACCAGCGGCACCCAGAAACCGCAATCCGGTTCCGGTGCAGGTAATCTCGCCACCACCGCCATGCAGCTGCTGCTGCCGCTGGCGAAATCGCTCGGCTTGGGCAACGGTGCGCTCGATTCCGAACTGGTGAATCTGGCCTACACCCTGGTATCCACCCTCCTGGGGCAGAGTAAGTAATCGGCCCCGTTCGTGCCCGCCCCTCCGCACGAAGGGGCGGGCACGTCCTCGTCCGGGCGTGGGTAAGCTCGGCCGAATGGATCGGCGCATACCTGTTCTGGTGGTCGCGGGATTTCTGGGAGCCGGTAAGACCACGCTGCTGAACCATCTGCTGCGGCGACGCGAGGCCCGGATCGGCGTCGTGGTCAACGATTTCGGCGCGGTGAATATTGACGCCATGCTGGTCGCGGGCCAGGTGGACGCCATGGTCTCGCTGGGCAACGGCTGTGTGTGCTGTGCGGTGGACGTGACCGAACTCGACGAGATGTTCGCCCGGCTCGCCGAGCCGCGCCACGGCATCGATGTGATCGTGGTGGAGGCCAGCGGCCTCGCCGAACCTCGCAACCTGATCCGTATGGTCATCGGCAGCGACAATCCGCGCATTCGTTACGGCGGATTGATCGAGGTCGTGGACGCCGAGCATTTCGACGACAGCCGCGCCCGCCATCCCGAACTGACCACGCATCTGCGCCTGGCCGACCTGATCGTGCTGAACAAGGCCGACCGGGTGCCGGCCGCGCGGCTGGACGACCTGCGCGCGGAGATCGAGGGAATCGCCGCGGGGGTGCCGGTCTATGCCACCGCGCACGGCCGCATCGATCCGCCGCTGCTGTTCGACGTTCCCGAACGCGGCGAATCGACGGTCGCGCGGCAGTTGTCGTTCGACGAACTGCTCGACGATCACGACCACGACGCGCCCGGACACCGCCATCTGCACGACGGCTACGACAGCGTAACGTTCACCACCGCAACCGATCTCGATCCGCGCCGCCTGGTCGGATTCCTGGAGGATCCGCCGTCGGGCCTGTTCCGCGCCAAGGGCGCCACCGCGTTCGGCGTACGCGGTGAGAACCGGAAGTTCCTGCTGCACATGGTCGGCCGGCATGTGGTCTTCGAGCCGGCCGCGTGGTCGCGCGGTGAGACCCGCGAAACTCGGCTGGTACTCATCGGATCCGGTCTGGACGCGGACTCCGCCGCAACCCGGCTGCACGCCACCGCTCACACCGGACCCGAATCGCTGGACGAGCAGGCATTGCTGCCGGTGTGGCGGTACGTGCCGAGGGACGACTCGGATCAGAGCGCGTGAATCTCCGGTGCCATCTCGATGAGCCGTCGCAGGCGCGGCGGCGTCCACGGCCCGTCCGGTCCGAGAATCGCGTGGTCTATGCCCGTGGCGGCCAGGGTCTTCAAGTGGTCCAGCACCGGTCCGGGACCCGAATCGATATCCAGGGCCGTGGTGACGGTCTTCTCGATCGTGGAATAGTCGCGGCCGATCTCGTCGCACTGGCGCCGCAGCACAGCGAGTTTGTGCGCGAGGTTGTCGGCGTAGCCGCTGCCGGGAAGGTCGAACAGATTGCAGGCGTCGGCATATCGGGCCACCAGCGGCAGGGTTTTGCGTTCGCCGCTGCCGCCGATCAGGATCGGCGGATGCGGGCGCTGGATCGAATTCGGTGAATTGAGCGGCCGCGCCAACTCGTAATGCTTTCCCCGATAGGGCGTCTCGTCCTCGCTCCACATGCGGTGTGCGATCTGCAGCAATTCCTCCAGTTGTTCGAAGCGCCGGGGCAGTCGCGGGAACGGAATACCCAGGCCCTCGGCCTCGAATGTGGTGCTCGGGCCCATCGGTTCCGGATCGAAGGGCGCGCCGGCGCCGACGCCGAAGATCAGGCGGCCGCCGCTGAGGACGTCGAGGGTGGTCGCGGATTTGATCAGCACGCCGGGATGGCGATACGGCACCGCCGTGACCAGCGTGCCGAGCCGGATACGGTCGGTGATGCCGGCGAGAAATCCCAGCGCGGCGTAGGCCTCGAGCATCGGCGACTCCGGCGGATGTCCGCTGATGCCGATCTGGAAGAAGTGGTCCATCACCCAGAGGCTGTCGATACCCGATGTGTCGGCTGTTTGCGCGAGTTCCGTGACCGCCGAACCGATTTCGCCGTTCGGGACGGGCCAGGAGAAGTCGGTGAGTGCGATGCCGATTTTCACGTAGATCTCCCGTTCGAAGTTGTTAGCCGGACAATGACTATAACGTGAGTCGGCTAACGAATACAATACCTCTACGCTGAACACACCATGACCGACGACGACTTCCAGACCGCGTTCTGGTCCACCAAACACGCCCTCGCGGTGGCGGCGGCGGCCGCCTACGCCCGGCACGGCGTGTACGAGGGCCAGCAGTTCATCTTGCGCCAGCTCTGGCAGGAGGACGGTCTGACGCCCGGTCAGGTGGCCAAACGGCTCGGCCTGGCAACGCCCACCGTCACCCGGGCGACCACCCGGATGGAAGCGGCCGGACTGGTCCGGCGTGAACCGCATCCGACCGACCGCCGACTGGTCCGCCTGCACCTGACCGCACGCGGGCGGGATCTGGAGCACGAGATCGAAGCCGAGAGCGCGCGACTGACCGAACGGGCGCTGACGTCGTTCAGCGCGGCCGAACGCGCCGCACTCTTCCGGGCGCTGCGCCGCATCGAGGCGAATCTCACCGAGTCCACACCGGCGGCCGAGGCGAATCCCGGCACCGAACCACGCTGACGTCGTGGCCTAGCCGCAGGCGTTGACCCACTCGGACATGCCGTCGGCGAACAGCTGGCGCTTCCAGATCGGGACCTCGTGCTTGATGCGGTCCACCAATTCCGCGCAGGTCTGGAAGGCCTCGCGGCGGTGCGGAGCGGCGACGGCCACCGTGATCGCCAGATCGCCGACCGTCAGCTCGCCCACCCGGTGAACCGCGGCGACCGGTAGGCCGGCGGATTTCCCGACCTCGGCGCACACCCGGGTCAAGAACTTCTCCGCCTCGGGGTGAGCCGAATACTCCAGGGCCGAAACCGCCTGTCCGCCATCGTGATTGCGAACCTTACCGGTGAAGACGACGACCGCGCCGTATTCGGGGCCGGTGACCGCGCGCTCGACCTCCTCGGGCTGCAGCGGCTGATCGCTGATGCGGGTGAGCGGCGTGTACTCACTCATGGCGGCCTCCTCCGGCGACCTGGGCCAGCAGATGATCCAGCAACGGTTGCAGGACCGCGATTCCGTCGCGGACCCCGCCCGGCGAACCGGGCAGATTCACGACCACCGTAGTGCCGGACAGGCCCGCGACGCCACGGCTCAAGGCCGCCAACGGAAACGCGGCCGTACCGCGCTGGCGGATCGACTCGGCGACGCCCGGCAATTCACGATCCAGCACCGCCAGCGTCGCCTCCGGAGTGGCATCGGAGGGCGAGGCACCGGTGCCGCCGGTGGTGATCACCAGTCCCGGCGTGCCGTCGAGCGCGTCGCGCAGACCGGCCGCGATATCGGCATCGGCGTAGACCAGCGGGCCGCGCACCGAAAAGCCCAGTCCGGCAAGCCAGTCCGCCAGCACCGGACCGGTCTTGTCGACCCGGGTACCGGCCGCGACGCCGGTCGAGGCCACGACCACGACCGCCGTCCGGGAGCCCTCGCCGGCGTGCGTCGCGTGGTGTACCGCATCGCTGTGGCGCCGGCCGGCGGGAGAGTGTCCGGTCGCGGGCGCCTCGGCCGACAGCGCGACATCGTCGGACGATGCGATATCGGGCCGCTCCCAATGGCCGCGCTTACCACCGTCTTTCGTCAACAGGCGCACACCGTCCAGGACGGCCGCCGGATCCACCGCCTTCACCATGTCGTGCAGCGTGAGGCCGGCGATCGCGACCGCGGTGAGCGCCTCCATCTCGACGCCGGTGGGGCCCTTCGTCTTCGCTCGCGCCTCGATGGTGATGGCGTCCTCGTCGAAACCGAAGCGCACATCCACCGAGGACAGCGCCAGCTGATGGCACAGCGGAATCAGCTCCGAGGTCTTCTTCGCCCCCGAGATACCGGCGATGCGAGCCGTCGACAGCACATCGGCTTTCGGCAGGTCGTCCGCGCGCACCAGCGCCACCACCTCGGGCGTCGTCCGCAGCAGGCCGGCCGCCACCGCCACCCGTGTCGTCTCGGCCTTGGCGCTCACATCGACCATGCGCGCCCGGCCTTCGGCGTCGACGTGCGACAAGGTGCCGGGCTCGTCTTTCCGGACAGCGTCGTCTTTCGGTACGCCGGATTCGGCATGGGACAGTTCGTTCACAGTTCGCGCACCCTCACCAGCGAACCGGCCGCCACCGTCGTGACGTCGGCCGGAATTTCGATCAGAACATCGGCCTGCGCCATCGCCGCCACGAGATGCGACCCGGGTCCCGACACCGAACGGACCCCCGCACCTTCGCGCCGGCCCCGCAGGAACTGCCGCCGGCCCGCCGGGGAGCGCACCGGATCCAACAGCGCCACCTCGTAACTCGGCACCGGAGCCAACCCGGTCAGCTGCCGCAGGATCGGCCGGGCGAACACCTCGAACGACACCATCGTGCTCACCGGATTACCCGGGAAGCTCAAAACCGGAACCCCGTCGACCACACTGATGCCCTGCGGGCCGCCGGGCTGCACGGCCACCGAACCGAACTCGCCGCCGACCTCGGCCAGCACCTCCTTGACCACTTCGAAATCGCCCTGCGACACCCCACCCGAAGTGAACACCACATCCGCGGCCGCCGTCGCGATCGACAACTTGCGGCGGAACTCGCCCGGATCGTCGCGGCTGTGCGAGACATCCACCACATCGATCCCGTTGGCGCCCAACGCAGCAGCCAGCGCGATCCCGTTCGAGTTGTAGATCTGCCCCGGGCGCAACGCGACACCGGCCGACACCAGCTCGTCGCCCGTCGTCAGAACCGCCGCCCGGATCCGCCGCGCCACCGCCACCGAGCTGATGCCCACCGCCGCCAGCGCCGCGATCCGATGCGGCGACAACAACGACCCGGCCGCCACCAGCAGCTCACCGCGCCGAATGTCGGTTCCCGCCTCCCGCACGAAATCGCCTGCGTTGCGGCCGCGTTCGATCGACACGCCGCCGTCGACGGCCCGGGTGTCCTCCACCGGCACCACACAATCGGCGCCCGGCGGGATCGGCGCGCCCGTCATCACCTTGACCGCCGTCCCGTCCGGCAACCGCTCCGGGCCACCCTGACCGGCGGCCACCACACCGGCCACCGGCAGCGTCACGGGCGTCACCGCGACCGACTCCGCCCGGACCGCGTATCCGTCCATCCCCGAATTGCGGAACACCGGCAGATCCAGCGGCGACCGCACATCCTCGGCCAGCATCCGGCCCCGCACCCCGTGCAAGGCCAACTGCTCCACCTGCCGCACTGCCAGCGGTCGCAGCAGCTGTTCGATCCGCTCCCGATGATCCTCGACGGACCGAGCCACAGTCTTGGCAGGCTGACTCATAGACGTCAGCCTAGCTGTGTTATTGGCCTTCGCTTCGCTGCGGCGGGGTCTCGGCCCTCTGGGCCTCGATTTTTCACTCCTCCGCTCAGTCGCTGCGCTCCCTCGCTCCGTCGCTGCAAAATCGAGGCGGGCCGAGACCTTTGGAGTTCACCGTCGCGGGGGGTACAGACCGGATGTTCACTTGCTGCGGCGGTACTCGGTTACCTCACAGGTGTGGACTTGCGGGACGTGAGGTGGGGGCGGCCCCCATAATGGAGGAGTGACCGTCGTTCTCATGGGGATTCCCGCCGTCCGGGGCGGGCGGCCCTCGCTGGACGGACGGCCCGATACGGAGCTGCTCGTCGACAAATTCGGGCGCACGGCCCGGGATCTGCGAGTGTCGATCACCGAGAAGTGCTCGTTGCGATGCACCTATTGCATGCCGGAGGAGGGGTTGCCGGCCATCCCCGCGGACGAATTGCTCTCGGCCGCGGAGATCGTGCGGTTGGTGGAACTCGCGGTGCGGCGCCTGGGCATCCGCGAGGTGCGGTTCACCGGCGGCGAGCCGCTGATGCGGCGCGATCTCGAGGAGATCGTCGCCGGATGCCATGCCGCCGTTCCCGACACGCCGCTGGCGATGACCAGCAACGGCATCGGGCTCGAACATCGCGCGCGCGGGCTGGCGGCCGCGGGACTCGGCCGGGTGAACGTCTCCCTCGATACGGTCGACCCCGCCGGATTCGCCCGGCTCACCCGCCGGGACCGGCTCGGCTCGGTGCTGACCGGCATCCGCGCCGCCCATGCCGCCGGTCTCTACCCGGTCAAGGTGAACGCCGTGCTGATGCGCGAAACCCTTTCCGGTGCGGTCGATCTGCTGCGATGGTGCCTGAACGAGGGATGCGAACTGCGGTTCATCGAGGAGATGCCGCTCGACGCCGACCACGAGTGGGCACGCACCAATATGGTCACCGCGGCCGAACTTCTCGACGTTCTCGGCGCGGCCTTCACCCTCACCGAGACCGGGCGTGCCGACCCCTCCGCCCCGGCGGAGACCTGGCTGGTGAACGGCGGTCCCGCCACGGTCGGCATCATCGCCTCGGTCACCCGTCAATTCTGCGGCGACTGCGACCGCACCCGCCTGACCGCCGACGGCATGGTCCGGTCCTGCCTGTTCAGCGACCAGGAATACGATCTGCGCTCCCTGCTGCGCGCCGGCGCGAGCGACGACGAAGTGGCACAGCTGTGGCGCGGCGCGATGTGGAACAAATGGGCCGGGCACGGCATCGACGCCGCCGATTTCGTCCCCCCGGAACGCACGATGGGAGCCATCGGTGGTTGAGGTCAGATATTTCGCCGCGATCGCCGACGCGGTCGGCAAATCCAGCGAACATCTGGACCTGCCCGATACGGCAACGGTCGGTGACCTGCGTACGGCATTGCGCGCGGCCTACGGAGCCGATCTCGATCCGATGCTGAAGGTCTGTGCCTATCTGGTGGGCGAGGAACTCACCCGCGACGACAGCACCCCCCTCACCGCCCGCGTCGACGTACTACCGCCGTTCGCGGGCGGCTGATCAGCGCCCGTTTCTCGAGCGGTGGGCTCGGCCCCTCAGTTCTTCCACCAGGAGTCGAGCGGCGACACCGGCACCGTCCGCTTGTGCCGGGTGTTGCAGTAGATCGTCTCGACGCGCTCGGCCACCTCCGGCGCCACGTCCTTGCCCTCGAGATAATCGTCGATCTGGGCATATTTCAGGCCGAGCGCCTCCTCGTCCGGCAGCGCCGGGCGATCGTCTTCGAGGTCGGCGGTGGGCACCTTCTCCCACAGGCTCGGCGGAGCGCCCAATTCCTGCAGCAATGCCGCACCCTGGCGCTTGGTCAAACCGGTCAGCGGAGTGATGTCGACGCCGCCGTCGCCGTGCTTGGTGAAGAAGCCGGTGACCGCCTCCGCCGCGTGGTCGGTGCCGACGACCACGAGATTCAGCTGCCCCGCGATCGCGTACTGGATGATCATCCGTTCGCGCGCTTTGATGTTGCCGCGAACGAAATCACGCAGCTCGGTCTCGTGTCCGAGCAGTTCGCGCACGCCCTCGGCAGTCGCGGCCGCCACCGCGTCGGCGCCGGGCTTCACATTGACCTCGACCACATGGTCCGGGCCGATGAAATCCAGCGCCCGCTGCGCGTCGTCGGCATCGGCCTGCGCGCCGTAGGGAAGCCGGACCGCGACGAACGTCGCCTCCTGTCCCCGGGCGCGCAACTCGTCCACGGCCAGCTGGCACAGTTTGCCGGTGAGCGAACTGTCCTGACCACCGCTGATGCCGAGAACGAAACCCGTTGCCGGCGTGGAACTCAGATAGTCGGCCAGGAATTCGACGCGGCGCCGCACCTCGACCTTCGGTTCGATCTCGGCCGCGACACCCAATTCGGCGATGATCTGTTCGCGCAGGTTCCCCATGCGGGCCACTCTACTGGGCGTGTGCCACCAGTGCGCGCACCACGTTTTCCCAGTGGTCGGCGATCTGTTCGGGCCGATAACCGAGGACCCGCAGCTGATGCAGCACCAGGCCGGCGTCGAGGATCGCCAGCAGCGTATCCGCCGTCAGCGCGATATCGCCGTTCATGTCGAGCTGCCGAAGCAACAGCGACACATGGGTTTTCGAGATGTTGTACGGCGCGCTGGCGTAGCGGCCGGATTCGTCGGCGGCGCGGCGCATTTCGCCCTCCACCTCGATCCCGGCCAAACGGGCGCGACCGTAGGCGATCAGCCGCTGCAGCGGCGGGGCGCCCGGGCCCAGCGGCGGCGGCCCGAACATGAACGCCGCCTGCAGTTTCTGCTCGGACTGGTCGAGCAGCGCCAGCATGAGACCGGCCCGGTTGCCGAACCGGCGGAATACGGTGCCCTTGCCGACGCCCGCGCGCTTGGCGACCGCGTCCATCGTGACGCCGTCGGCGCCGAATTCGCGGACCAATTCCTCGGCGGCGTCGAGCAGCAGCTGCCGATTGCGTACGGCATCGCTGCGCTCGGAGTGTTCGGCTACCGGCAGCGCGGTGGTGAGCGCGGTCGGCGGGAGGTCGACGGCCACGGCCTCGAGTGGCAGCACGCCCGGACGCGGCGCGGCGGCGAAGGCCGGATCCGTGGCGCGCGGATCGGACGAATGGGACGAATTCGACGGCGTCGAATCGGGAGTGTCGCAGTTCACAGTTCGTTTACCCCATGACCCGGGAATGAAAGCGGACCGTAGTCCGGTTATCGTGTCGTGACAGCGGAAGCCACCGCCGCCCCACCGCACAAGGAGTGATCATGTCACAGACTCGCATCCTGGCTCTCGTCGGCAGCTTGCGCGCCGGTTCGATCAACCGGCAGCTGGCCGAGGCTGCCGCCCAGACCGCACCGGAAGGTGTCGAGGTCGATATCTACGACGGTCTCGGAAATGTTCCGTTCTACAACGAGGACATCGACGTACCGGGTCAGGTGCCGGCGCCGGCGCAGGCGCTGCGTGACGCCGTCGCCGCCGTCGACGCCCTGGTGCTGTTCGTCCCCGAATACAACGGAACGATCCCGGCCGTGCTGAAGAATGCGATCGACTGGGCCTCGCGGCCCTACGGCGCCGGTTCGATCAAGGACAAGCCGGTCGCCGTGATCAGCGCCTCGATCAGCCAGAACGCCGCGAAGTGGGCGCACGGCGACACGGTGAAGGCGGTAAGTGTGGCCGGCGGCACCGTCGTGGAGAGCGCGCACCTGCACTTCGGCACCATCGGCCAGCGCTTCGGCGAGGCGCATCCGCGCGACGACGCCGAGGCTCTGACCCAGCTCGCCGCCGCGGTCACCGAACTGGTCGCCGCGCGGGAATCGGTCAACGCCTGAGCCCGAGACGGTAACCGGCTCGAGCCGTTCCGAGGGGCCGCACCCGATGGTGTGGCCCCTCGGTGGCGTCGGGGGCCATCGGCTACGAGGGGCGGCGACGTGACCGGCGTCCTAACGCTCCCGTCGCACACCTCTATAGGATATGAAAACCATTTCCAATAGGAGGTCTTCATGAAGGTCCGGAATTCACTGCGTTCGCTGAAGGACAAGTCGGGCGCTCAGGTGGTGCGACGCCGTGGCAAGACCTATGTGATCAACAAGAAGGAGCCGCGGTTCAAGGCTCGCCAGGGCTGATCCGGCTCGGCTGCGACACGCCGAAGTAGCCGCCGAATGCCGCGTTCGTTCCCCGGAACGGGCGCGGCATTCGGTCGTTTCGGATGTGCCCAGACGGGCCTGTTGAGATCCCTGTGGCCGATGTGACCAGAGGTGGTATTGGGTTTGCTGGGAGAGAGCTGCGACATGAAATCGTGATCTGCGCCACTGTCGTGTCGGGTTGCGAATCGACTGTCCTGGTACTTACGGCCGTCGAATTTCATCTTTGTGGTTCGCAACATGTCGTGTTGTATGAATCTGTCGGCCACTAGGTGTAGTGTCTACGGCACTGGAAGGGGAGACGGATTCCGAGCCGATCACAGCACTGTGATCACCGGTGGTGCCCCTACTTCCAGGGGTTTGCGCAGTACCAGATGGATCGTGCTCAGTACGGATGCTCACAGCAGATGGCGTACCGATTCAAGGCTGCATCGGATAAGGCAAGGAGAGAGGGTCACCCATGAGTATCACGGTCTACACCAAGCCCGCTTGTGTCCAGTGCAACGCCACCTACCGCGCGCTCGACAAGGCCGGTGTGGAGTACGAGGTCGTCGATATCTCCGAGAACCCCGAGGCCCGCGACTATGTGATGGCGCTGGGATATCTGCAGGCCCCCGTCGTCGTCGCCGGCGACGAGCACTGGTCCGGTTTCCGTCCGGACCGCATCAAGTCCCTGGTGACCGCCGCGGCCTGATCCGCTCCGGTCACCGTTCGTCCGACGAGCAGAGTAAGGGGGAGTGGGATGGCTGGGTTGTCCGGGGAAGGAACCCAATCGACGCCCGCTCTGGTCTACTTCTCGAGCGCGTCGGAGAACACGCACCGCTTCGTCGAACGGCTGGGTTTGCCGGCCGTTCGCATTCCGCTCCACACCGCCGATTCGCTGCGCGTCGACACGCCCTATGTGCTGATCTGCCCCACCTACGGTGGCGGCCGGCACGTGTTCGACGCGCAGCGCGGCGAGGGGGCAGCCGGTCGCTCGGACAAGGAATTCGTCCCCAGGCAGGTGGCGAAATTCCTCAACGATCCGCATAATCGTGCGCTGTTGCGCGGGGTGATCGCGGCCGGCAACACGAACTTCGGCGATACGTATTGCTATGCGGGAGAGGTCATCTCGCGCAAATGCGGGGTGCCGTACCTGTATCGCTTCGAACTGATGGGAACCGCCGAGGACGTCGAGCGCGTCCGAGAGGGATTGGGATTGTTTTGGCAACGACAACAGCACCGGCCGGAAAGACGGCCCGCCTAGAGCGCCCGGTCAGCACCGAGACCTCGACCGAGGGCCTGGACTACCACGCGCTCAACGCGATGCTGAACCTGTACGGACCCAACGGTGAGATCCAGTTCGACAAGGATGTCGCCGCCGCCCGGCAGTACTTCCTGCAGCATGTCAACCAGAACACCGTCTTCTTCCACAACCTCGACGAGAAGCTCGACTACCTCGTGGAGGAGAACTACTACGAGCCCGAGGTTCTCGACCAGTACAGCCGTGCGTTCGTCAAGAAGCTGTTCCAGCAGGCCTACGCCAAGAAGTTCCGGTTCCCCACCTTCCTCGGCGCGTTCAAGTACTACACGTCCTACACGCTCAAGACCTTCGACGGGAAGCGCTATCTCGAGCGGTTCGAGGACCGGGTCTGCATGGTCGCGCTGACCCTGGCCGCCGGCGACGAGATCCTCGCCCAGCAGCTGGTCGAGGAGATCATCGACGGCCGCTTCCAGCCGGCCACCCCGACGTTCCTGAACTCGGGCAAGAAGCAGCGCGGCGAACCGGTCTCGTGCTTCCTGCTGCGCATCGAGGACAATATGGAGTCCATCGGGCGCTCCATCAACTCGGCGCTGCAGCTGTCCAAGCGCGGCGGCGGAGTCGCGTTGCTGCTGAGCAACATTCGCGAGCACGGTGCGCCGATCAAGAAGATCGAGAACCAGTCCTCCGGCGTCATCCCCATCATGAAGCTGCTCGAGGACTCCTTCTCCTACGCCAATCAGCTCGGCGCGCGTCAGGGCGCGGGCGCGGTGTACCTGCACGCGCACCACCCCGACATCTACCGCTTCCTCGACACCAAGCGGGAGAACGCGGACGAGAAGATCCGCATCAAGACGCTCTCGCTGGGTGTGGTGATCCCCGACATCACCTTCGAGCTGGCGAAGAAGAACGAGGACATGTACCTGTTCTCGCCCTACGACGTCGAGCGCATCTACGGCGTGCCGTTCGCCGATATCGACGTCACCGAGAAGTACTACGAGATGGTCGACGACAAGCGCATCCGCAAGTCGAAGATCAACGCCCGCGAGTTCTTCCAGACCATCGCCGAGCTGCAGTTCGAATCCGG
Source organism: Nocardia sp. 852002-20019_SCH5090214 (assembly GCF_001665865.1). Classification (NCBI taxonomy): domain Bacteria; kingdom Bacillati; phylum Actinomycetota; class Actinomycetes; order Mycobacteriales; family Nocardiaceae; genus Nocardia; species Nocardia sp. 852002-20019_SCH5090214. Next base: position 25,076 of record NZ_LZMK01000383.1, read on the forward strand.
TTACCCCTACATCATGTTCGAGGACACGGTGAACCGGGCCAACCCGATCAAGGGCAAGATCACCCACTCCAACCTGTGCTCGGAGATCCTGCAGGTCTCCACGCCGTCGGTGTTCAACGACGACCTGTCCTACGCGGAGGTCGGCAAGGACATCTCCTGCAACCTGGGCTCGCTCAATATCGCCAAGGCGATGGACTCACCGGATTTCGGGCAGACCATCGAGGTCGCGATCCGGGCGCTGACCGCGGTCTCGGATCAGACCCACATCTATTCGGTGCCCTCGATCGAGCAGGGCAACAACGAATCCCACGCCATCGGCCTGGGCCAGATGAACCTGCACGGGTATCTGGCGCGCGAGCGGGTCCACTACGGATCCGAAGAAGGTGTGGACTTCACCAACATCTACTTCTATACCGTCGCCTATCACGCGGTGCGTGCCTCCAACAAGCTTGCCATCGAGCGCGGCACGGCCTTCGGCGGCTTCCCGGAATCCAAGTACGCCAGCGGCGAATACTTCGACAAGTACACCGAACAGGCATGGGAGCCGAAGACCGATCGCGTGCGGGAGATCTTCGCCGAAGCGGGCGTGCACATCCCGACCCAGGAGGACTGGCTCGAGCTGAAGGCCTCGGTCATGGAGCACGGCATCTACAACCAGAACCTGCAAGCGGTGCCGCCGACCGGGTCGATCTCCTACATCAACCACTCCACCAGCTCGATCCACCCGGTGGCGTCGAAGATCGAGATCCGCAAGGAAGGCAAGATCGGCCGCGTCTACTATCCGGCGCCCTACCTGACCAACGACAATCTCGAATACTTCGCCGACGCCTACGACATCGGCTACGAGAAGATCATCGACACCTACGCCGCGGCCACCCAGCACGTGGACCAGGGCCTGTCGCTGACCCTGTTCTTCAAGGACAGCGCCACCACCCGCGACGTCAACAAGGCCCAGATCTACGCCTGGCGCAAGGGAATCAAGACCCTGTACTACATCCGCATCCGGCAGATGGCGTTGGAGGGCACCGAGGTGGAGGGCTGCGTCAGCTGCATGTTGTGAGCATTGCGCAACGGGCGCCCCGGTTCCGGCCGGGGCGCCCGTTCGTAGTACGACGGTGCGTCCTGGTTTTCGTGGTTCGGCGCGGCGGCGGTTGGGGGTGTAGCCTGCATGCGGGCGCTGTGCGTCCGGGCGATGACCAGACGACGAGGCGGGTCATCGGGGTGCCGGGAGGGCATCGAAATTCTCTGACGGTGTAGTGCGGGCGATGAGGAGGTGGGTGGCTGTGCGTAGCGAACCCCCGAGTCGAAGGCCGCGCGGCGCCGTCCTCCTGTTCTGCCGGTAGAGCTTTCGGTGGCGAGGGTCGGTGCCTCGCGGTGTGATCCGTGATCCCGTACCCACTCGCAGTATGCCGAGGTTCTGTCATGTCGACCGATCTGTTCTTTGCCGCGCCCGCACGCCCGGATGTCCCGGATGAGGGTCGTCCGGCCACCGAGTCCGCGCTGTACCACGCCGGCGCGGAGGCTGGTCGAGCGTCCGCCGGCGAGAAACACGCCACCGAAGCGGGGGTGCACGACACGTGTGCCGCCGACGCAAGCGGACACGATGCTGCCCGCACGGCGGAAACGGCTGTCGCCGAACAGCATTCGGATCACGACTCGCTCCGCGACCTCATCGACGACCGCCGCGTCGACGCCGCGCTGACCTGGCTGGACGACCACGCCCCACACCGGATCGCCGACGAACTCGCGCGCATGGATGCCGTGCACGCCGGCATCGCGTTCCGGCTGCTGGACAAGGACCGCGCGCTGGCGGTGTTCGAGGAGCTCGAGCCGGTGGACCAGCAGCAGATCCTGTCCGGGATGCGTGATCAGAGCTTCCGGGAACTGGTGGAGGGGATGGACCCCGACGACCGCGCCCGGATGCTGCGCGAGGCCCCCGCGACGGTCGCCAAGAAGGTGCTGGCCGGGCTGAGCCCGCGTGAACGGCGGATGACCGCGGCGCTGCTCGGCTATCCCGAGGGATCGGTCGGTCGCTACATGACTCCGGAAGTCGTTGCGCTGCACTGTGATCTGACCGTCGAACAGGCGCTGCGGGTGGTTCGGGCCAAGGGCGCGCACGCGGAGACGGTGTACACCCTGCCGGTGGTGGACGGCGGTCGCCGGCTCACCGGCGTCGTCGAGATGCGGGAACTGGTTCTCAGCGATCCGGAGACGATGCTGACCGAACTCGTCGTCACCGCACCGGTTTTCGCCCGCGCGACCGACGCCGCGGAGAAGGCCGCGCGGCTCATGCGCGAGACCAACCTGATCAACCTGCCGGTCGTCGACAGCGAAGACCGGCTGGTCGGACTGCTGACCATCGACGACGCGGTCGAGGTCATCGAGGCCGCCGACAGTGAGGATGTGGCGCGGCAGGCCGGCGCCAGCCCGTGGTCCGGGCACTACATGGCCGCCGGTGTGTTCCAGCTGGCCCGCTACCGCGCGATGTGGTTGTTGTTGCTGCTGGTCGCGGCCACCCTGACGGTCACGGTGACCGACGCGTTCGAGGCGACGCTCGCCCAGGCCGCGCATCTCGCGTTGTTCATTCCGCTCCTGATCGGCGCGGGCGGCAATGCCGGTGCGCAGGCGGCGACCTCGTGTGTGCGGGCATTGGCCGTGGGGGAGGTGCGGGTGTCGGATCTGCTGAAGGTCATCTGGCGTGAATGCCGGGTCGGCCTGGTGCTGGGGTCGATGCTCGCGGTGGTCGGCATGGTGATCGGCGCGGCGTTCGTCGGCGCGCAGATCGCGCTGGTCGTCGGCATCACCCTGGTGATCATCTGTGGCTGGGCCGCGACCATCGGCGGCACGATGCCGTTGCTGGCCAAGAAATTGCGCATCGACCCGGCGGTGATCTCCGCGCCCATGGTGACGACGCTGGTCGATGCGACCGGGCTGGTCATCTACTTCACGACGGCGAAGCTCGTCCTCGGCATCTGAGTCGGGACCGCGGGCGGCGACGGTACCGTCCGCTGTCGACGACAGCCGCCCGCGATGCTCGCCGGGGCTACCCGTCGCCGGGGCGTGGTCGTACGAGCGACCCGGGGAGATGGGGCGAAACCGATTCGGCGGCAATGCTTTACGGTACGTCGTGAATGATCGGGCGATGTTGGCGGCGAACAGGTACTGGATGGCCTTCTCTCGGTAGCAAGCCACCCTCCCAGCCGGTGAGACTGTCTCCACGCGAAGTGATTCCGAGGTGGCGTGCCTCGATGCCGCAGTGGGAGAGAAGGAAAAGCGCATGACGACATATGTTCTGGTGCCCGGCGGGTGGAAGGGTTCCTGGTCGTTCGAGGCGGTGGTTCCGCTGCTGGAGCGCGCCGGTCATACCGTCCACGCCCTGACCCTGACCGGTCTGCGGCCGGACGACGATGCCGCGACGGTCGCGACCGCCAACCTCGACACCCACGCCGACGACGTCGTGCGGTTCATCGACCGCGCCGACCTCACCGATGTGACGCTGGTCGGGCACAGTTACGGCGGGATGGTGATCGCCGCTGCGGCCGACCGTGCCGGCGGCCGGATCGCGCGCCTGGTGCATCTCGACGCGTACGTCCCCCGGGACGGCGAATCGTGCTGGTCGGCGATGAACGACTACTTCCGGCAGGTGATCGCCGACGGCGCCGCGACCACCGGTTATGCCGTCCGCCCACCGGGCAACGGCGATCCGCGCCGCCGCCCCCACCCGCTCGCCTCGTTCCTGCAGACAATCCGGCTCACCGGCGCATTCGCCCGAGTTCCCCGCCGGGAATTCGTCTACTGCTCGGGCTGGGAAGACCGCACCCCCTTCGCCGAACAGCGCACCCGGCTCGAAGCCGACCCCGGGTGGGTGGTCCACGACCTCCCCACCGGCCACGATGCCATGCACGAGGCTCCGGAGGCCGTCGCCGAACTGCTGCTGAGCGAGTGAAATATGCACACATCGCCGATGCGCTCATCAGTTCAGTCGTAGGAGACCGGCGTCGGTGGCTCCGAAACCGCATGCATCGCGGTAGAAGCTGCGCAGATGCGGTTCGTAATCGACGTGGAGCCATTCGATTCCGAGCTCGCGCAGGTCGCCGACCAGGGCGTTCACCAGGCCGGATCCGATGCTCTGCCGACGGAGATCCGGGGCGACCGCGGTGTCGAGGAGGAACGCGTGGCTCCCACCGTCCCACGCCGCGTGCACGAACCCGACGAGTCGAGCACCCACGAACGCGCCGACCCATGACCGGCTGTGCCGTTCCAAGCGCGCCTTCCAGGGCACCACGGTCCGGTCACCGCCGAATGCATCCGCGTGCAGCCGCGAGAGGGCCTCGTCGTCGACGGCGAAACGTATGCGGAGATCAACGGTCATGAGGCATCCTCTCGGAGCAAGTGGCGCGATGAACCCGGGGGCGTCATCCCGGCAGGCGGTATCAACTGTGTTGTAGCGCGAACTTTTCGTGCAAACCTCCATGAGATTGTGAGAAAACCGCTGGAGCCGAGGAGGTTTGCACGATTAGTGCGCCGCCCGCATGCGTTCACCGCCGCCGGTCGGGGCGCTGAGCCCGGTCGGGAGCACCCGCCAGGCCTCATCGATGTCCGCCGGAATGTGCTCTGCGGGGATCGACCGGCACGTCCCGGTATTGGATCGCATTGGCAAACTCTCGGCATCGTTGCTGCGATCGTGGCGGCGGCAGTAGCCTGTGCATCGCGCGCTCGTCATTCGCTCTCGGCCGCGGTGTGGAACTTCCCACCCCGGAACGCATTTGCCCAGGACATGGGAGACACAAGCCCTTGTGTTGTGCTGAGCGGCGGCCCACTAGGAGTAGTGTCCGAGCGTACAATGACCGGCGAAGCGGGAAGGGTGAGTGAGCGGGCGTGAAGCTGATCGATCGAGTGTCTGCGATCAACTGGAATCGGGTGCCCGACGAGAAGGATGCCGAGGTCTGGGACCGGCTCGTCGGCAACTTCTGGTTGCCGGAGAAGGTTCCGGTGTCCAACGACATTCCGTCGTGGAACACGCTGAACGCGCACGAGAAGCAGTTGACCATGCGCGTGTTCACGGGGCTGACCCTGCTGGACACCATTCAGGGCACGGTCGGCGCGGTGAGCCTGATTCCGGACGCGCGCACCCCGCACGAAGAGGCGGTGCTGACCAACATCGCGTTCATGGAGTCGGTGCACGCCAAGAGCTACAGCTCCATCTTCTCCACGCTGTGCTCGACCCGCGAGATCGACGACGCCTTCCGCTGGTCGGAGGAGAACCCGAATCTGCAGCGCAAGGCCGAGATCGTGCTCGAGTACTACCGGGGCGACGAGCCGCTCAAGCGCAAGGTGGCCTCCACGCTGCTGGAGAGCTTCCTGTTCTACTCCGGGTTCTATCTGCCGATGTACTGGTCCTCGCGCGCCAAGCTCACCAACACCGCCGACCTGATCCGGCTGATCATTCGTGACGAGGCCGTGCACGGCTACTACATCGGCTACAAGTACCAAAAGGGGCTCGAGGACCTCACCCAGCCCGAGCGCAACGAGCTCAAGAACTACACCTTCGAGCTGCTGTTCGAGCTGTACGAGAACGAGGTCGAATACACCCAGGACCTCTACGACGAGGTCGGCCTCACCGAGGACGTCAAGAAGTTCCTGCGCTACAACGCCAACAAGGCGCTGATGAACCTCGGTTACGAGGGCCTGTTCCCGCGCGACGAGACCGACGTCAACCCGGCCATCCTGTCGGCGCTGTCCCCGAACGCCGACGAGAACCACGACTTCTTCTCCGGCTCCGGTTCCAGCTACGTCATCGGCAAGGCGGTCAACACCGAAGACGAGGACTGGGAATTCTGAACTCGGTTCGACCATGAAGGGCCCGGACGCAGACTTCTGCGTCCGGGCTCGTTCGTTCTGGGCTCCTGGGACCTTGCCGAGCCCAGCCGCTCGAGTCTCCCCTAGGAGGAGGCGGCAGGCTGAGGCTCGTGAACGACGAGACGATGCTGACGATCGGCGCGCCGGCCGAGCGGACGGGGCTGACGGTCAAGACCGGACGACGCCGAGCTGCGCAGCTGGATACTGCACCGCCTGGAAATCGCGAACGACCCTCGGGTGGAACACTATCGGCGACTGGTCGGCGTGCTCAACGGCCGGCCCGCCGCGCCTGAACACGGCCCGGTGTTCGCGTGGTTCGCGGCCGCGTTGCGCGCGCACGGCACGCAGACCCCCGATTTCTCCGCTCATTGATCGCGGAAGGCCGAGAAAGGCCCGCCGTGGGTTAGCGGCTCACCGGCAACCCGGTGGATCTGCGCGGCGAGCGCGGTGTAATCGACGGGCCGGGTGGTGTCGATCGTGACGGTGGGCGTCAGTCCGAGCGGTGCTGCTTCCCGGGCCCATCGGTCCCACTGCGTGCCGAGGCGCTGGGCGTCGTGATAGAAGCCGGGGCGGCGCCGGCTCGCATACCGGGTCCTCGCCACCGAGGGTGGTACGTCGCACCAGATTTCGACGGCCCGGTCCGCGCCCACCTTCTCGATACCGGCGCGGGCGAATCGCGTGTCTCGTGGTGCGAACCACCAAGAATCGATGACGACCGAGGTGGGACTGGTTCGCGCCATCGACCACACCGCGTCCATCGCGACACCGCCCAGATCCGGAAGAGCGGCGGGATCCTCGACGCAGGTCGCCAACGCCTCCTTGACCGCGTCCTTCGAGAGGAGCCGGGCGCGCAAGGCCGGTGCCAGCGCCTGGCCTACGGTTGATTTGCCGGCGCCCGGAAGGCCGTTCACCAGCACGAGAAGTTTGCCCATCCGCCCCATCATGACGTGCCCGGACGACGCGTGGCCCCGATGCGGTGGGGTGGGTGCCGATCGGGCCGACCGCTCGGTATGATTCGAATATGTGTTCGAGTGCCGGGGGTGTGTCGTCGGAGGGGGCGGGCGATGGGTTCTCCGGCCGGGCGCCGCGACGGCTTCCGGACGGTGTCCCGCGGACCGAGGGGACCGAACCGCAGCTGCAGTATCCGAACGAGACCGGCTATTACTACCGGGTGCTCGTGCAGCCGCCGAAACCGGTGTGGGTGCGGTTGGATGCGATTCTCATCCGGGATCCGGGCGCGCCCCGGCACGTCAACGGGGCGGGGCTGGATATGACGGGGGAGCGGCCGGGGACACTGACCCACTGGGTGCCCTCGTTCAGTGGCGAGTGGCTGGGGCGGGTGAATTTCTCGGTCTGTTATGCGGACGGGCGGACGCCGCTGCACCTGACCGACCAGTTGGTGCCGGCCTACGCATTGCGTCCGCGGGCGGCAAGCGACGATCCGCGCCGCACCCCGGCGAATCCGTCGGATGCCGACGAGCGGATGGCCGGTGAACCGGGCCCCGAGCTGCGATGAGCCGATACGCGCTCAGTCGGTGACGTACCCGTTCAGCGTCTTCCGTAGGTCGTCGAGGATCGCCCGCGCGGCGGTGAGCCCGGAACCGTGCCAGAGGTCGTCCTCGACGGCGAAATCGCGCTTGTCGGCGACGGCGCCGAGCTCTTTCCAGTCGTCGCCCTTCATGATTGATTCGCCGTGGCTCTGACCGTCGGGGCCGTCGAACATCAAATAGATGATGTCGCCCTCGATCTTGTTGCGGTCGCTCTCGGTGGCGAGGCTGTCCACCGTGAACGAGCGATCGCGCTGGGCGCCGGGCCGCTGCACACCGGCGTCGGCGAGCACCTGCCCCGCGAACGTGTCGGTGCCCTGAACCTGAATGTCCTTGGGGGAGAAGCGGATCACCGATGCCTGCGAGAAATTGGCCGCGATCGAGGCTCCGGTTTCGCGGGCGTCCGTGCGGTAGTCCGCGAGCGCCTTCGCGCCGGCCGAACCGCGGCCCAGGGCGTCGGTGTAGGCGGTGAAATCGTCCTGCCAGCCGCGGTGGTCGACCAGTACGGTCGGGGCGACGCCGCGCAAGGCGGCGAGATCCCCGTCACCCGCGGCGCCCAGGATCAGATCCGGTTGCAACGCGGAGATTTTCGCCGGGTCCACCGCCCCGGAGGTCCCCACGCTCGGGATCTTCAGCACGCCGGTGCCCAGATAGTTCGGTTGCGGCGCCGGGCCGGGTTGCGTGGTCGCGCCGACGACCCGCTCCCACAGGCCCACGGCACAGACCGCGTCCAGCGCCGCGGTGTCCAGGACGACAATGCGTTTCGGATCCGCGGGCACCTGGGTGCCTGCCACCGTGCGCGTGCCCGACGCCTGATCGGGGGCGGTGGGCAGGGCGCAGGCCCGGGTGGTGTCGCGCTCGATGCCGACCACGCTCGCACCGGCGATATTCGTGGTGGTCCGGACGATCGAACTCGATGCGTCGTCACCCCCGGTGCCGCACCCGGTGACCAGGGCGACCACCGCGCCGACGGCCGCACCGCCGAGCGAGAGCCGGCGCGCACTGGTGCGCTTGCGGGTCTTGGGCTTTCGGGTGGAGACGCGTTCGCTCACCGGCATGCAGCGTAGGGTACATGCGCCCGTGTGCAGGGTCGTTGCGGCACCGTCCGCGCGGCGAATACGACAGAGAGTAGGACCCCGTCGGACGCCTGCGACGCCACGGTTTACGATGCCTCTAGCGCAAGCCACCGTCGTTTCGTCATGTGCCGGAACGCACGAGCGTGCGAAACGAGCAGAAGGCACACCTTCAGGAGGATCAGTGACTGCTGTAGAGCCCCAGCCAGTCCCCAAGCTGGAAGCGACACGGCCGTATCCGGCACGACTGGGCCCGAAGGGTTCGTTCATCTACAAGGCCGTCACCACCACGGACCCCAAGGTCCTCGGTGTGATGTACCTGGTGACCGCGATGTCGTTCTTCATGATCGGCGGCCTGATGGCCCTGCTGATGCGTGGTGAGCTCGCTCGTCCGGGTCTGCAGTTCCTGTCGCCGGAACAGTTCAACCAGCTGTTCACCATGCACGGCACGATCATGCTGCTGTTCTATGCGACCGCGATCGTGTTCGGCTTCGCCAACATCGTGCTGCCGCTGCAGATCGGTGCGCCCGACGTCGCCTTCCCGCGTCTGAACGCGTTCAGCTACTGGCTGTACCTGTTCGGCGCGACCATGGCGACCGCGGGCTTCATCACCCCCGGTGGCGCCGCCGACTTCGGCTGGACCGCCTACACCCCGCTGTCGGACATCGTGCACTCCCCGGGTGTCGGCGGCGACCTGTGGATTCTGGGTCTGGCCGTCTCCGGTCTGGGCACCATCCTCGGTGGTGTCAACATGCTGACCACCGTCGTCTGCCTGCGCTGCCCCGGTATGACCCTGTTCCGGATGCCGATCTTCACCTGGAACATCGCCGTCACCAGCGTTCTGATCCTGCTGGCCTTCCCGCTGCTGACCGCCGCGCTGATGGCGCTGGCCTACGACCGGCACCTGGGCGGCCACATCTACGACCCGGCCACCGGCGGTTCGCTGCTCTACCAGCACCTGTTCTGGTACTTCGGCCACCCCGAGGTGTACATCATCGCGCTGCCGTTCTTCGGCATCGTGTCCGAGATCTTCCCGGTCTTCAGCCGTAAGCCGATCTTCGGTTACACCACCCTGGTCTACGCGACGCTGGGCATCGCGGCGCTGTCGATCGCGGTGTGGGCGCACCACATGTACGCCACCGGCGCGGTGCTGCTGCCGTACTTCTCGTTCATGACCTTCCTGATCGCGGTTCCGACCGGTGTGAAGTTCTTCAACTGGATCGGCACCATGTGGAAGGGGCAGCTGACCTTCGAATCACCGATGTTGTTCTCGGTCGGCTTCCTGGTCACGTTCCTCTTCGGTGGTCTGTCGGGCGTCATCCTGGCCAGCCCGCCGCTGGACTTCCACGTGTCCGACACCTACTTCGTGGTCGCGCACTTCCACTACGTGCTCTTCGGCACCATCGTGTTCGCCACCTTCGCCGGAATCTACTTCTGGTTCCCGAAGATGACCGGCCGCATGCTGGACGAGCGCCTGGCGAAGTGGCACTTCTGGGCGACCATGGTCGGCTTCCACACCACCTTCCTGGTGCAGCACTGGCTGGGTAACGAGGGCATGCCGCGTCGTTACGCGGACTACCTGCCGACCGATGGTTTCACCGCCCTGAACACCGTCTCCACGATCGGCGCCTTCATCCTCGGTGCCTCGACGCTGCCGTTCATCTGGAACGTCTTCAAGAGCTACCGCTACGGCGAGGTCGTGACCGTGGACGATCCGTGGGGCTACGGCAACTCGCTGGAGTGGGCCACCACCTGCCCGCCGCCGCGGCACAACTTCTACGAGCTGCCGCGGATCCGGTCCGAGCGTCCGGCGTTCGAGCTGCACTACCCGCACATGGTGGAGCGCATGCGGGCCGAGGCGCACGTGGGCTGGGGCTCGAAGTCCCATCACGTGGCCGAGCTCGAGAAGGTGTCGAGCTAGTACCCCGCTTCGAAGAGAGCAGTCCCGGCGCGGCGGCCGTCCAGTGCGACGGCCGCCGCGTTCGGCGTTTCGGGGGTGCCGCGCCGGGTCGGCGGTGCGGCAGTGACCCCGGCGACCGGTGCGCGCCGGTGGCCGCACCCGACCTGAGAGAATGTCTGCTGGCCGTCGCGGACCGCGATCGCCGCGGAAGTGGAGCTGTGACGAAGAGATGGAGTTGCGCGTGGGCACGTCCGAGTCCGATCGTGGCACTGCCACCGAGACGACGGTGCTGATCACGGTCACCGGGCCCGATAAACCGGGCGTGACCTCGGTGCTGCTGGCGGCGCTGTCCCGGCACGGCGTGAGCCTGCTGGATGTGGAGCAGGTCGTGATCCGGGGCCGGCTGACCCTCGGGGTGCTGGTGACGAGTCCGGGCGATCCGGAGGATCTGCAGGATCAGCTCGAGGACGCGATGGCGACCGTCGGCATGCAGGTCGACGTCGAGATCGGCGCCAATTCGGTCTCCGGGGCGCCGCTGTCCACACACGCGGTGGTGGTGCTCGGCAGCCCGGTGACCGCTCGCGCGTTCAGCACCATCGCGCGCACACTGGCCGCCCAAGAGGTCAACATCGACTCCATCCGCGGTATCGCCGACTACCCGGTGACCGGTCTCGAGCTGATGGTCACCGCACCGCCCACCGAGGACGCGCTGGCCGAGACCCGCCTGCGCACGGCGCTGGCCGAGGTCGCCGCGAAGGAGAAGGTGGACGTCGCCGTCGAGCGCGCGGGGCTGGCCCGGCGGGCGAAGCGGCTCATCGTCTTCGACGTCGACTCCACCCTGATCCAGGGCGAGGTGATCGAGATGCTGGCCGCCCACGCCGGTGTCGAGGAGGAGGTCCGCAAGGTCACCGAGGCCGCGATGCGCGGGGAGATCGACTTCGCCGAATCGCTGCGTCAGCGCGTCGCCACCCTCACCGGACTGGACGAAACGGTGATCGATCAGGTCGCCGAGCGGATCGAGTTGACCCCCGGCGCGCGGACCACCATTCGCACCCTGCGCCGCCTCGGATTCCGGTGCGGTGTGGTCTCCGGCGGATTCCGTCAGGTGATCGAACCGCTGGCGCACGAGCTGGAACTGGATTTCGTGCACGCCAACACCCTCGAGGTGGTCGACGGCAAGCTCACCGGTCAGGTCATCGGCGAGATCGTCGACCGGCCCGGAAAGGCGGTGGCGCTGCGGCGTTTCGCGGCCGAGGCGGGCGTGCCGATGGAACAGACCGTCGCGGTCGGCGATGGGGCCAACGACATCGACATGCTCAACGCCGCCGGCCTCGGTATCGCCTTCCAGGCCAAGCCCGCGCTGCGGGAGGTCGCCGACACCGCGTTGTCGCATCCGTTCCTGGACGCGGTGTTGTTCATTCTCGGGGTCACCCGCGACGAGGTCGAGGCCGCGGACGCCCGCGACGGACTGCTGCGCCGAGTGCCGCTGAGCTGATGACCGAACCCGAGATCGACGCGCCCGAGGGCGCCGCACCGCCACTGCTGCTGGATTCGGGTTTCCGTGCCCGGCATGCGGAATTGGCGCTGGGTTACGGGGGTGGCGGCGATCCGGACGATCCCGCGCAGGTGCAGGCGATGCAGATGGTGCTGCACATACCGAAAGCCGAACCGCCGCGCCGCAGTGCGGTACTGGAGGCGGCGGCCGCCGCGGCCGTGGCGCTCTGCCTGGACCCGCGAGTGGGTCCGGACGGTGAGTGGCAGGACCGCTACCTCGCGTGGAAGCGCTCGCGTATCCGGAAGGTCGCGCGCCGGGCCCGTGGCGCACAGTGGCTCGCGGCCAACGAGGTGGACGGCGTCACGCTCGAGGTGGACGGCGCCGAGGCGCGCGCCCTGGTGCCCGGTCCGGTCGGCGACATCGACCAGCGCATTCGCAAACTGCAGATCGGCGGCACCGATCTCGAATCGGACGAGCCCGGTCCCGCGGACCCGGAACTGCCTGTGCTGTGGGTGAATTCGGCCCTGAGCATGACCGTGGGCAAGGCGGCGGCGCAGGTCGGTCACGCGAGCATGTTGCTGGCCGGTGCGCTTCCGGTGGAACAAGCCTTCGCCTGGGCGCAGCGTGGATTCCGCTGCGCCGTCCGGGACGCGGAGCCGGATCTCTGGGCCCGCCTGTGCGCCCGAGTGAACGGTGGCGACGGGCTCGAGACGATCGCCGCCGTGCGGGATGCCGGGTTCACCGAAGTCGCGCCCGGATCGATGACGGTGATCGCGGTGGCGCCGCCGATGAGCCCGCTCGACGACGCGGCGTAGCGCGGCGCGACCACCCACCGCACCGAGCCGAGGCCCGGCGTGCCGTGGCGTGTCGGGCGCCGTAGGGTGCTCAAACGTGCGGAATGTCACTGCGGCAATGGCCGATTCGGATCGTGGGGGAGCGGGTGGCCGACTATGACGGATAGCGTGCACACCGACCACGTTGGCAACGGATCGAGCGCGTCGGCAAAGATGGAGCTCGTGCCGCAACCGGATCCCGATCTGCTCATCGATTTCAACGAGGTGACCGTCCGGCGTTCGGGCCATACCCTGGTGGGTCCCGTCACCTGGCAGGTGGAGCTCGACGAACGCTGGGTCGTGCTCGGCCCCAACGGCGCCGGTAAGACGTCGCTGCTGCGGATGGCCGCCGCCGAGCTGTATCCGACCTCGGGGTCGGCCACGCTGCTGGGCGAAGTGCTCGGCAAGACCGACATCAGCGAACTGCGGCCGCGCATCGGCCTGTCGTCGGCGGCGGTGGCCAGCCGGATCCCGGTGGACGAGAAGGTGTCGGATCTGGTGGTGTCGGCGGGGTACGCCGTGATGGGCCGCTGGCGCGAACGCTACGACGATGTCGATACCGACCGCGCCGTCGACATCCTGGAAAGCCTGGGCGCCGAACACCTTTCGGACCGCGCCTACGGAACCCTGTCCGAGGGCGAACGCAAACGCGTTCTCATCGCCCGCGCTCTGATGACCGATCCCGAACTGCTGCTGCTCGACGAGCCGGCCGCCGGGCTCGATCTGGGTGGCCGCGAGGAACTGGTCGAGCAACTGGGCGATCTGGCCGCCGACCCGGATGCTCCGGCGACCGTGCTGGTCACCCATCACGTCGAGGAGATTCCGCCCGGCTTCACCCACGCGCTGCTGCTCAACGAGGGCGATGTGATCGCACAGGGCCTGCTCTCGGACGTGCTGACCGCCGAGAACCTCAGCGAGGCCTTCCGCCAGTCCATCGCCCTCGATCGCATCGACGGACGGTATTTCGCGCGGCGCTCGCAGCGTTTCGGCCGCCACCGCGCCTGAGCCGGTTCCCGGCGCCTGTTCCCGCAGTGCGCACCGGTGCCGCATTCGGGCACCTGCTGCCGATCGGAACCAAGCGCGCGTTATGGTGCGATTGTGAGTGAATCTGTTGCGGAAACCCCGGCCGAGCCACCGGCGCCGAAGGACGCTTCGACCGTAGTGCTCGTGCGTGACGGCACATCCGGACCGGAGGTATTCCTGCAACGACGGGTCAAGGCGATGGCCTTCGCGGCCGGCATGACCGTCTTTCCCGGTGGCGGTGTCGACCGCTCCGACGCCGACGCGGAAATCGGCTGGGCCGGGCCGGACCCGACGTGGTGGGGTCGTCGTTTCGGAGTCGACCGCGCTCGCGCGCAGGCGCTGGTGTGCGCCGCGGTACGGGAGACCTTCGAGGAATGCGGTGTGCTGCTGGCGGGCCCGACCGCCGACACCGTCGTCTCCGATACCGTCGCCTACCGCAGTGCCCGGGAGAAGCTCGAGCGCCGCGAACTGTCGTTCGGCGATTTCCTGGCGAACGAGAATCTGGTGCTGCGCGCGGATCTGCTGCGCCCGTGGGACAACTGGATCACGCCGGTGGTGGAACCGCGGCGCTACGACACCTACTTCTTCGTCGCCGTCCTGCCGGAAGGCCAGCGCGCCGACGGCGCGACCACCGAGGCACACGAGGTGGCGTGGCGGACTCCGGCGCAGGCGCTGGACCGCTGGCGGGCCGGCGAGGACGTGCTGCTGCCGCCGACCTGGACGCAGCTGAGTTCGATCGCCGAATTCGCCTCCACCACAGAGATTCTCGCGGCCGAGCGCGCGATCAGCCCGATCATGCCGGTCTTCGAGCCGGTCGACGGTCAGCCGATGCTGCAGTTCCCGAACAACCACCGGTATTTCGCCGACATGCCGGACGCGTCCCGGTCGCAGGGTTCGAAGCGAGACTGAGCCGGCGGTACGACCGGACACCCGGCCACGGGGCGTGGGCCGAGTCGCGAGCTGCTACCCGGCGCCGGTCGCGGTGCGGCGGGCTCGTCTCGGGGACCCGTTTCGCCTCGCGGGTCGGGTCGGCAGCGTCTCGTCGCACTACCGGCGGCCCGGACGGCGACGCGCCGGCGGTCCGACACCGGCGCGAACATCCCGACGTCGCAGGTGTCCCGCCACGCACAGTAGGCTCGCCGCCGTGGCCGAATTCGTGACCGTGGACCGTGTCGAGGCGGGAATCGCCGTACTGCGTTTCGCCCGGCCGCCGCTGAATCTCGTCGATCTGCAGCTGGCGCTGGAGCTGGCCGCGGCAGCCGCGGACCTCGCGGCGGACGACGAGGTGCGGGCCGTGATCGTCTACGGCGACGAGCGAATCTTCAGCGCGGGCGACGACATGGCCGAACTCGCGGGCTGGACGCCCGCGCAGGCCGGCGCCGTCGCCGCGGATCTGCAGCAGGCACTGGGCTGCCTGGCCCGGATTCCGCAGCCGACGATCGCCGCGATCACCGGGTACGCGGTCGGCGCGGGCCTCGAGATCGCTCTGGGCGCCGACCGCCGGCTCATCGGTGACAACGTCAAACTCGGTCTGCCGCAGATCCGGGCGGGCCTGATCCCGGTGGCGGGCATCCGCCGGCTGGGACTGCTCGTGGGCCCCGGCCCGGCCAAGGATCTGGTGTACACCGGCCGCTACGTCGATGCCGAGGAGGCGGCGGCGATCGGGCTGGTCGACGAGGTGGTCGCGCCCGACGACGTCTTCGCTGCGGCGCTGCGGTGGGCGCGGCAGTTCACCACCGGCCCGGCACGCGCGCTGGCCGCGGCGAAACGGGTCTTCGAGGCCGGTCCGCACGGCCTCGACCGCGCCCGCGCCGAGTGGGCGGAGCTGTTCGAAACCGAAGACCGCAGCGTAGGAACACGTTCTTATTCGGCGTCCGGTCCGGGCGTCGCGGAATTCCTGGGCCGCTGACCCACTCCGCGTGATCACTCGATACGCTGTGCCACCATGACCGCACGTCTTGACGACCCCGCGCCGAACCCGCACGCCACCGAGGCCGAGGTCCAGGCCGCGCTCACCGACAACAAGCTCGCGCAGGTCCTCTACCACGACTGGGAGGCCGAGACCTACGACGACAAATGGTCCATCTCCTACGACGAGCGCTGCATCGAGTACGCGCGCGGCCGCTTCGACGCCGTCGCCCCGAATGCGCCGCTGCCGTACGAGCGGGCCCTCGAACTCGGTTGCGGCACCGGCTTCTTCCTGTTGAATCTGATGCAGGCCGGAGTGGCGAAAACCGGTTCGGTGACCGACCTTTCGCCGGGCATGGTCAAGGTCGCCACCCGCAACGCGCAGAACCTGGGGCTGGATGTCGACGGCCGTGTCGCCGACGCCGAGACCATCCCCTACGAGGACAACACCTTCGATCTGGTCGTGGGACATGCTGTGCTGCACCACATTCCGGATGTCGAGCAGGCGCTGCGGGAATGCCTGCGGGTACTGAAGCCGGGCGGCCGTTTCGTGTTCGCCGGTGAGCCGACCACCATCGGCAACTTCTACGCCCGCAAACTGGGCCAGATCACCTGGAAGGTCACCACCGAGGTGACCAAGCTGCCGTTCCTGTCCGACTGGCGGCGACCGCAGGCCGAACTGGACGAGTCGTCGCGGGCCGCGGCCCTGGAGGCCGTGGTCGACCTGCACACCTTCGATCCCTCCGAGCTCGAGCAGATCGCCCGCAGCGCCGGTGCGGTGCAGGTGCACGCCGAGACCGAGGAATTCGCGGCCGCGCTGTGGGGCTGGCCGGTGCGTACCTTCGAGGCGGCGGTGCCGGAGGAGAAACTCACCTGGCGCTACCGGATGGCCCAGTACAAGGCATGGTTGGGCCTGAGCAAGCTCGACGAGAAGGTGCTGCGCCACGTGGTGCCGCGTCAGTTCTTCTACAACGCCATGATCACCGGCGTGAAGCCGGGCGCCGCCGGAAAGTAGTGGGCGGCAGGCTGTCTCGCGTGCGGACCGGCTACGCTGCCGGTCCGGCGCGGACCGTCTCGACGGGCGTGGGGTGCGTGCTCCGGCCCTCGGCGGTGCCGGTGCCCCACCGGCGGGCGGTCTCTGCTTGCTCGATACCCGTTGCGGCCCAGTCGGTCTCGCCCGTGCGGCGGCCGGAGCGGCGCTGATGGGGTATTCGTTCACAGCGGGAGACGTCGGCTTTCTGGACAGTGCGGCGGGCCGGGACGCACTGTCCGTGGTCGGGGAACACGCGCTGACGCCCGCGACGATGCTGCGCGACCTCGAGGTCCTGCGCCGCGACTACGGCGAGCGCACAGCCGCGCTGGTGGAGACCGTGCAGTTGCGCCGGCGGGCGGCCGCCAAACTCGACGACGCGGCCGAATGGCTGTTCACCGACGACGCTCTGCAGCAGGCGACGCCGAGTCTCGTGGCGCGACACCGGGCCCGTCGGCTGGCGGGGCGTCCCGTCCACGACGTCACCTGCTCGATCGGCGCGGAACTGGCCGCGCTGCGGCGGGAATGCCCGGCGGTGCTCGGCAGTGATCTGGACCGGGTGCGGCTGGCGATGGCCGCGCACAATCTGGCGGATGCACCGAATGTCGCGCTGGCACAGGCCGATGCGCTGCGGCCGTGCAGTGCCGGCGCCGTGGTGATCGCCGATCCTGCGCGGCGCGCGGGAGGCCGGCGCACCCACGATCCGGCTCAGCTACAACCGCCGCTACCGCAGCTGCTGGCCGTCTACGGCGACCGCGATCTGGTCGTGAAATGCGCTCCCGGACTGGATTTCGACCGTTTCGCGCAGCGGCGCCCGGGCGCCCAACCCTTGCCGGCGCGAGCCGACCGGACGGCCGCGGACGGGTACGCGGGCCTTTCGTGGGACGGTGAGGTCGAGGTGGTCTCCCTCGACGGCGCCGTGCGCGAAGCCTGCCTGTGGTCGCGCGGGCTCACCGAATCCGGGGTGACCAGGCGGGCGACGGTGCTGCGCAGCGACGGTTCCTCGTGGTCGCTGACCGATGCCGAACCCGACGACCTCCCCGACCGCGAGCCCGGAACCTGGCTCGTCGACCCGGACGGCGCGGTGGTCCGGGCCGGCCTGGTCCGCCACTACGCCGCGAGATACGGCCTGTGGCAACTGGATCCGCGCATCGCCTATCTCACCGGCGAGACGGTGCCGCCGGGTGTGCGCGGTTTCCGAATCCTGGACCGGCTGGAATTCCGGGAGAAGCCGCTGCGCGCCGAACTGTACCGCCGCGACTGCGGTCCGCTGGAAATACTGATCCGCGGCGTCGACGTCGATCCCGATGCCCTGCGGCGCCGGATCAAACCGCGGGGCAGCACTCCGCACACCGTGGTGATCACCCGGATCGGCCGCACCGCAACGGCATTCGTCTGCGAAACCCCGCGCGTGGGGCCGGCGGCGAACTCTACCGATCCGGTGTGAAGGCGAACAGCTCACCGATCCGGGTGCCGACCACGACCTGGCCGTCGGGCCCTATCGCGGTGGACACCGTCGTGCCCTGCGCACCCGGCAGCGGGGCGGAGGCGATCGTCTTACCCGACTTCGTCTCGAAGGTCAGCAGATGCAGCGCGTCGCCCATCGGCACCACCACGTAGCCGGTATCGCCGGCCGTCTGCACCGGGCGGCCGCGCAGGGTGAGATCCTTACGTTCCCAGGCGATCTCGGCGCGGTCGCCGTTGTCGTGCAATGCCATCAGATGGCCGTCGTCGCCGCCCGGAATCAGCAGCCCGTCGAGTTCGGAGATGCCGCCGCGCGGGGCGAAGCCCAGCGGCTGCGTCCATTTCGTGTGACCGTCGGCGGTGTCGACGGCGAGCAGGCGACCGCTGTTGTCGCCCACGTACAGCGCCTTCCCGTCCGACGACAGCGTCGGGCTGGTCGCGCTGCCGCCGGTGAGGATGTCGACGCTCCAGTCCTGGGTGACCTTCTTGTCGGCGTAGTGCAGCGCCACCACGGACGCCGCGGGCGCGCCGGTCCGCCAGGCGGTCAGATAGAAGCGGCCCGAATTCGGATCGAGCGCCGACACATTCGCCACCGCGCACTGCGGACCGCCGACGGCGCAGTCGTCGACACCCTGCCCGTCCGCCGGGCGCGTGACATTCGGGTGCGCGAGGAAGTCGGGGTCGCCCAGCACCTGATAGGTCGACACCTCGCGGTCGCCGGTCTGCCGGTCCAGGACGTCGACCTGACCGGACTGCGAGACCGACAGCACGGTGCCGTCGTGGGTGAACTGCACCGAGACCGGAACGCCGGCAACGGGAGTGCGCCAGCGCGGCTGCCCCAGCGCGTTGAACGAGAACACCCCGCCGTCGTCACCGACGTACACGTTGCTCGCCCCGTCGACCGCCGAGGCCGCGGCGACAGCATCCGGTCCCAGCGCATTGCAGAAGCGCTTGCGTCCGGTGGGCATCTGGAACGAGAAGATCATGCCGGTGGTACCCGGCTTGCCGACACAGTCGGTGGTGGTGCGGGAGGTGACGAACAACTGGCCGTCCGGGCCGATCGTGGTCGCATTCGCCAGCGGGCCGCCGATCGGGCGCGACCAGCTCAGACTCAGATGCCGGGCGCCGGTGACGGGACTCGCGCCGCTGTTGCGGGCATCGTGGAAGGCCGACTGCCAGCCCTTGCCGGAACCGACCTTGATGTCGTCGACGGTGCTGCTGCCGCATCCGGTCAGCGCCAGGAGGCCCAGGGCGCCCACCGCCGCGATCGCGCGCCTCGGGGCGCCGCCCCGAATTACCGAGTGGCGCAACGTCGTCGGGTGGTGTCCGCCGCGGTCGTGCTCGCTGCGCTCGGGTCGCCGACTGCCGCTTCGCACCTGCTGCACTCCCATCTGTTCGTAACGGGCCTGCACGAGACTACGCTGGTACCTCGATCAGGTGACCACCGAGGTAACCGTCGCCCGAGGAAAGGGAGCTGGCCCGTGACGAGCATGTGGGGCGCACCGTTGCGTTCGCGTTGGCGGGGTTCGCGCCGCCGGGATCCGGAGCAGGCGCGCTTTCTGACGATGGCGTCGCTGCGCTGGGTGCTCGCCAATCGGGCGTACACGCCGTGGTATCTGGTGCGGTACTACCGGCTGTTCAAATTCCGGCTGGCGAATCCGCATATCGTGCTGCGCGGCATGGTCTTCCTGGGCCGCAATGTCGAGATCCACGCCACCCCCGAGCTCGGTCGCATGGAGATCGGCAAATGGGTGCACATCGGCGACGGCAACGCGCTGCGCTGCCACGAGGGCTCGCTGCGCATCGGCGACAAGGTGGTCTTCGGTAAGGACAACGTCGTCAACACCTATCTCGACATCGAGATCGGCGAGTCGACCCTGGTCGCCGACTGGTGCTACATCTGCGATTTCGACCACCGGATGGACGATGTGACGATGCCGATCAAGGATCAGGGCATCGTGAAGAGCCCGGTCCGCATCGGCCCCGACACCTGGATCGCGGCCAAGGTGACCGTGCTGCGCGAGACCCGGGTGGGCCGCGGCTGCGTGCTCGGCGCCCATGCCGTCGTGAAGGGGGAGATCCCCGACTTCAGCATCGCCGTCGGCGCCCCCGCCCGGGTGGTCAAGAACCGCAAGAAGGCCTGGGACGACGCCGCCGAGGAGCGCGCCCGGCATGCCGCCGCGCTGGCCGATATCGAACGCAAGAAGGCGGGAGTCGGGGCCGGATCGGACTGATCCGCCGGACCCTTACTCCTCCCGTACCGCTATCGGCTCGGTAGCGTGCGCGGCAGCCCGAACCACGGCAGCACCGTGCTCTCGAATCGGGCCAGGGCGCTGATGCGCTCACCGGCGAGCGACAGGACGTACAGGCCGGTGCCGTGACTGCTGCCGTCCGGGCCGCGCAGGTAGGCGCCGAACGCCGGTTGGCCGTTGGCCCGCGTCGGTACCAGGTCGAATCGCCGCCCGGCGGCGAAGATGCCGGCGCAGAAGCGGGTGGCGACCTCGCGGCCCACGTATTCGAACGGGATCGGCGGCATCGACATGAAGACGTCGTCGGTCAGCAGTCGCACGAGCGCGTCCACATCGGCCGATTCCCACGCGTGCGCGAATCTCGCCACGATCGCCTCCTCGTCGGCCGACCCCGGTGCCGGTGACCGGCCGATCGGCCGGCGCCGCTCGAGTGCCGCGCGGGCCCGGGTGAGGGCACTGTTGACCGAGTCAACGGTGGTGTCGAGCATCCGGGCGGTCTCGGCCGCACGGAATCCGAGGACATCGCGCAGGACGAGGACGGCGACCTGGCGCGGCGGCAGCAGTTGCAGTGCGGTCACGAAGGCCAGCGAGACGGACTCGCTCAGCTCGTAGCGTGCCTCCGGGCCGGGCGGCACCTGCTCGAGCAGTGCGTCGGGACAGGGCTGCAACCACACGACCTCGCCGAGCCGGGAGGGCTCGGGCGGTTCCACGTTCGGCACGTCCCACTCCTTCGCCCGGCGCCGGCCCGCGGCCCGGCGCGCGTTCAGGCACCGGTTGGTGGCGATCCGGTACAGCCAGGTGCGCAGCGAGGAGCGCTCCTGGAATGCGCCGATGCCCTGCCACGCGGCCAGCATCGTGTCCTGCAGGGCATCCTCGGCATCCTGGAGCGAGCCGAGCATCCGATAGCAGTGCAGCTGTAGCTCCGTGCGGTACGGCGCGGTCAACGCCCGGAACGCCGCACCGTCGCCCGTCCGCGCCCCGGCCATCAGATCGCCGATCGCCACCGCGTCGTCATCTCCGTCTGTCATGACACACCTCCACCGAATATTGACACCACGTCGACCGTGAATGTGTCGGTCCGAGCGCGACCATTTCGGCCGATGCGGCGGTGTCTGTCTCTGTAGCAGTCCCGCCACCACAAGAGGAGTACCGCCATGGGAAAGATCGTCGTCTTCGAAAATGTGTCACTCGACGGGGTGACCCAGGATCCGACCGGTGCGGAGGGTTTCAGCGGCGCGGATTGGCGTGCGGCGCTGTCACCGGACGACCGCGCGGAATGGGCCCGGCTGATTCACGACGATGTGCTGGACGCACAGGCGCTGCTGCTGGGCAGGCGCAGTTACGAATACTTCGCTGCCCGGTATCCGCTGCGCACCGGTGCGACCGCGGACCGCATGAACGGTCTGCCGAAATACGTTGTGTCCGCGACCCTGTCGGATCCCCGGTGGAACAACACGACCGTGCTACGGGGCGATCTCACCGAGCAGGTGGCGAGGTTGCGACACCTCGTCGACGGCGAGATCCGGGTCTACGCGAGTACCGAACTGGTGCACGCGCTGACCGGCCACGGCCTGGTCGACGAGGTGCGACTGGCGGTATTCCCGGTGGTGATGGGCGCGGGGAGCCGGCTCTTCGCCCGCGCCGGCGGCTCGGCACCGGTCTCGCCGCGCCCCTTGCGGCTCACCGGGGTTCGCGCGGTCGGCACGAGTCTCGCGCACCTGACCTACGAACGCCTGCCGGACGAGTCCGCCGGACAGCCCGATCGCCGGGACGGCCGAACCGGCATTCCTGTCGGTGACGCCGGGTAGCCTTCGGCTCATGAACCGGTATGCGGCCTGGTTGCGGGGGATTATGCCCAGCAACCCCAACATGCGCAACGAGAAGTTGCGGGCGGTCTTCGAGGGCCTCGGCTACGAGGGGGTGGGATCGGTGCTGGCGAGTGGGAACATCGTCTTCGGCAGCACCGAAACCGATATCGCCGCAATGGAATCGCAGATCCAGGCGGCGTTGCAGGCGGAGCTCGGCATCGGCGGCGGCACCATCATCCGCAGCCGGGAGGAGTTGCAGAAGCTGGTCGACTCCGATCCTTTTCCCGGCCTCACACATGCGCGCGGCACCTATCTCACCGCGACCTTCGTGAAGGATCGAGCCGGGTCTGCGCCGCCGGACCTGCCCGGCAACCTGGAGTCGGCCGTGCGCATCGTGCGCTTCGACGAACCGGCGCGGGCGCTGCTGGCGGTCATCGACAACTCGGTCGCGGGCACGCCGAACCACATGTCGTGGCTGGAGACCGTCTACGGCAGGGACATCACCACCCGCACCTGGCTGACGGTGCAAAAAGTGCTGGCCAAGCTGTAGTTTTTCCTTCCTGAGGTCTTGACTGGAGAAAAAACAGGAGGAACTAGGTAATACACCGGAACACCGGAAATCATCGCGGAGTCGAACGAGACGTCGAACGACTCACGGAGATGGTTTCCAGGATCTGGCCAGGCCCCCGGCAAGCCAGTCGAATATCCGGAACCGACAGCGACGACTGAGGTTCAGGTATCGATGGAGACTACCGGGGACTGCTGTGTTCGGGGGTCTCAACCGAGAGTCATTGCCGCGCGGACCTGTTCGGGGTCGAGCGCGCGTCCCGGCAGGGGATGGGCGGCCTCTGCGCGTAAGCCGTCGAGCAGGACCGTCAGATGCCGGCGCCACACCTCGGGGGCTACCTCGCGCACGCCGTCGGTCGCGCGCACCACCGACCACAGCAGGAGGCCGAGATCGGCTTCGGTGATGTCGCTGCGCAGCTGCCCGGCCTCCTGCGCCCGTGTCACCAACCGCTGGAACAGGGTGTGCCCCTGCTGTTTCGCCACCTCGATCGGACTGTCGGCGGGCAGCGAATACACGCAGATATCGGTGAAGCCGCGATCGCTCGCCTGCCACTGCGCCAGCTTCGTCAAGTGGTCCACCAGCCCCGTCCACGGGTCGTCCGCCCGCAAGGCGTCCTCCGCGCTGCGGCCCGACTCGACGACCAGGTCCAGTAACGCGTCGCCGATCAACGCCTCCCGGGTGGGGAAGTGGTTGTAGAGCGTGCCGATGCTGACCCCGGCGTCGCGTGCGATCTGATTCAGCGAAGCGTCGAGGCCCTCGGCCGTGAACCGCCGCCGGGCCGCCGCGGCGATCTTGTCCCGATTGTCCCGGGCGTCCCGACGCCGCGGGCGCGCGCCGGCCGCCGCTTCCCCGGTACTCGCCACCTTCTCGACCATGACCTCACACTAACAACTTGAAAACCCACTCGACTTAGCCTTAACTTGAGAAGGCGCTCAAATTGAGTGCCCCCTCGAGTTATGGAGGTTCGGTCATGCCACATCTGGCAGTGTTCGGTGCGGGTCCCGCGCTCGGATTGTCGTCGGCGCTGCGATTCGGCCGTGCGGGCTATTCGGTGACGCTGATCGCGCGCAACGCGGACACACTCGAACGGTTGCGGGCGCGGCTGGCGGCCGAGGGGATCGAGGTGGACGTCCTGCTCGCCGACCTCACCGACGACGCCCGGATCGACCACGCGCTCGCCGAATTGCGAAGGGCGCACGAACTTCCGGACGTGGTGGTCTACAGCCCGGGTGATGTGAGCCGGCTACCCGTCGATGCCTTGTCGCTGGACGCGGACACCCTGCGCACGTGGTTGCCGATCAACCTGACCACGCCGGTGCGCATCATGCACGCGCTACTGCCGGCGATGACGGCCCGCGGCTCGGGCGCCGTCCTCATCGCCCAAGGCGGAGCGGTGCGCGAACCGCAAGCGGCGCTGGCCAGTTCGAGCGTGCCGCAGTCGGCCTTGCTCAATTACCTGTACGCGATCGACCAGCAGGTCCGACCGAGCGGCGTGCGGGTGGGCGCTCTGCTCATCACCCGCCTCATCGAAAACAGTGCGGCGCAACAGTTGTTCGATTCCGGCCATTTCGCCTCGGTGGAACCGAACGACGTGCGGCGCGTCCATCCCGATGCTCTTGCCGAGGATCTGTTCGCCATGGCCACCACCGAGCCCGCCGTCGAGCGAGCGGCCTGAACCCGGGAGCCACGCGTTCCGGCCCGCATCGTTGTCGCGGGCCGGAAGGGGGATTCGGTCGGGTGACGCTACGCCGCTCGTCGATTCTCGGGAATCGGCGCCGCCTGCTGCGGCTTGTCGCTCTCGTCGAAGCCCGGGCGGCCGGTACCGATGAACGCCACCAGCCAGGACAGGACCGCGACGAAGCGGTTGCGGAAGCCGACCAGATAGAACAGGTGGACGGCGAGCCAGGTAGCCCAGGCGATGGTGCCGGTGAACTTCACGCGGTCGTTGAGTTTGGTGACCGCGCTGAACCGGCTGATCACCGCCATCGAACCCTTGTCCCAGTACACGAACGGGGTGCCGGGCTGCTTCTTGCGGCGGATGATGTCGGCGACGTGGCGGCCCTCCTGCATGGCCGTCGGCGACTGGCCGGGATAGCCGTTCAGCGAGGTCATATCGCCGATGGCGTAGATATCGGCGTGTCCGCCCACCGTGCAGTCCGGGTTGATGAGAAGCCGTCCGGCACGGTCGGTTTCGCAGCCGGTGGCCTCGGCCAGCAGCGTGGCGAATCCGCCGGCCGCCACACCCGCCGACCACACCACGGTCTCGGCGCCGATACCGCGCTCGACACCGTCCTTGGTCTTGACGGTCACCTTGCCGGCTTCGATGTCGGTGACGAAGGTGTCGAGCAGCACCTCGACGCCGTTGCGGCTCAACGACTTGCGCGCATACTCCGACAGGCTGCCACCGAACGGCGGCAGCACCGCGCCCGCGCCCTCCACCAGGGTCACCGAAATCTCCTGGTGATAGTGGCGTTTCGCGAGCTCCTTGAGCTGACCGGCGACCTCGACGCCGGTCGGGCCCGCGCCGACGACCACGAAGCTCAGCAGCCGTTCCCGGGTTTCCGGATCGGCCTTCGCCGCCTCGGCGAAGACGCGCTCGATCTGCGCCCGCAGCAGTTTGGCATCGTCGATGGTCTTGAGCGAGAACGTCTTCTCCGCGAAATCGTCGCGGCCGAAATACGATTGGGTGGCACCGGTGGCCGCGATCAGCGAGCCGTAGCGAATCTTGCGCGGCCCCAGCTCGGTCTCATAGGTGAGGACGGCGGCAGCGGCGTCGATATCGACGACCTTGCCCAGCCGCACATCCGCGCCCTTGTGCCGGCGCAGGATCTGCGCGATCGGCGGAGCGATGTCGGTGGACGGGAGCACACCCGTCGCTACCTGATAGAGCAGCGGCTGGAACAGATGTTCCGGCGTCGCCGAGATGAGAACGTAGTCGATCCCCGATTTGCTGAGCTGCTTCGCGGCGGCGAGCCCGCCGAACCCCGAACCCACGATGACCACATCGGTGGTTTCGATTCCCGCATCCACGTCTTGCATGACAGCCTCCTTCTGTCATGAGTAAACGCGATTCATGCCCTGGATGTTTCGGGGGTCAGGGCGCATAATATTGATGACTCTTATCTAGATCATTCATGAATGGAGATCTTGATGGAACTTCGTCAGCTCACCTACTTCGTCGCGGTGTGCGAGGAGTTGAGCTTCAGTCGCGCCGCTGTGCGCTGCTTCATATCGCAATCGGCTATCAGTCATCAAATCGCGCGACTCGAACATGATCTTGGTGTGCAGCTCTTCGAGCGCTCCACGCGCTCCGTTGTGCCGACTGAGGCAACCGTTCGGCTACTTCCCCTTGCGAAACAAATGCTGAGTCTCGAATCCGCTATTCGCGCAGCTGTTCGCGACTCCGGGCCACGAATTCGCCTGGCAGCGAATATGTCTTTCGCAACAAGATCGCTATCCGCGATAGCCGGAGCACGCGAAGCGCATCCGGGTGCCGAAATCGAGTTCGTCATCAAGCCTTTCCGGCAGCGCATCGCCGCGGTCGCCGACGGCGATTGTGATCTTGCTCTCATTCGTGGCAGTGTCGAACAGCCTGGTCTGACGGTCGAACAACTGTGGGTGGAGGACCTCGTCATCGCCGCCTCGACCGCCCACCCGCTGGCCGGCCGCGGTGATGTGACATTGGCCGAATTGGGGAAATATCCGCTGCTGCTGCCCCCGGAGACGGAACAGGTGCTTCTGCACAACGTCGTCCGGCACGCGTTCGCCGAACTACCGACCCGCCCGAGCTACGGCCCGCCGATCCCGCCGGACCACACCGCGACGATGGAGTTGATCAATCGGCCGGACGCTTGGACGATCCTCTACGCCGACAGTGCCACCGAAGGGATCGCCACCCTGAAGCTCGCCGGCCGGCCGCTGCGCATTCCGGTGTCGGCCGTACTTCGCGGCGATATCCGGCGCTCACCCATCCTGGTCACCCTGCTGGCCGCCCTGCACAGTTCCTGAAAGCGCAGCTCCTGAAAACGGAGCAACGCCGCACCGGAGGCCGGTACGGCGTTGCTCGGGGTGAAACGGTCAGGGACGCGGTTCGAGCCGGTGGAACAGGAATTCCACCAGCGTGATCAGCGATCGCAGGCAGGTGCCGCGGTCGCGGGCGTCCAACGCGGTCAGCGGGGTGCCCGGTTCCAGGTCCAGCGCATCGCGAATCTCGCTGAGCGGGAAGCGATGCGCACCGTCGAATTCGTTGATCGCCACGGAATACGGCACGCCGCGTTCCTCGAGGATGGAGAGCACCTCGTCGGCCTTGTCGATTCGGCGGGTGTCGACCAGCACCAGCGCACCGAGTGCGCCGTTGGCCAGCTCCTCCCACAACGGCAGGAACCGGCGCTGCCCCGGCGTACCGAACAGATACAGCGCCAGTTGCGGATTGAGCGTGATGCGCCCGAAATCCATGGCCACCGTGGTGGTCTGCTTGCCCGGGAGACCGGCCATATCGTCGATCCCGACACTGGCCTCGGTGATGGTCTCCTCGGTGCGTAGCGGACGAATCTCCGACACGCTGCTGACGAACGTGGTCTTACCGACGCCGAAATTACCTGCTACCAACAGCTTCACCGACCGCGTGACCGTTTCCGGTACATAGTCGACCGTACGGTCGGTCACAGCGGCGGGTCGTTCGGACAGGGCGGTCGGGCGCTCAGACGGCGAGAGCGCGGAGCCCATTCAGTACCTCCTCGAGCAGTGCGACCTCCGGCACATGATCCGCCGGGGTCGGGTTGACCAGATGGCCGCTGTCGAGCAGGTCCGATACCACGATCTTCACTACCGAGGGCGGCAGGTCGAGATATGCGGCCACCTCGGCGAGCGACAGTGCAGCGTGCCGACTGCAGACGTTCAAAACCCGGCGCGCGTCCGGACTGGCACCGGGCGTCGGATCCTGTGCTGCCACAACCAGTGTCACCAGGTCGACCGAGCGAGTCGCACGGGTACGTCCGCCCGTGCGTACGTAGGCACGGACCAGGTCGGGATCGCGCCGGTGCTTGCTCATGCCCGATCGCTACCGGGCCTGTGGCGGGGCAGGCTGCCGAGTTCGCGGCCGACTCTGACGGCGAGTTCGTTCATCCGGTGAGCGACCATGCTGACGTCCACATCGGACATGGTCGAGACGCCGATCAGGGCGCCCTCACCGGCCGCGGTGATGAAGATCATGCCCTCGTCGTACTCGGTCATGTTCTGCCGCACCGTGTTCGCTCCGCCGCAGAACTCGCTGAGGGCCTTACCCAGGGATCTGAGGCCGGAGGCCGCGGCGGCGAAGCGCTCGGCGTCGTCGAGGGAGATGGCGCCGACGTGGGCGATGCGCAGGCCGTCTTCGGACAGTAGTACGGCGAATCGGACGCCGGGAACGGTCAGATCCTCGAGCATCCACGACAGCTTGTTATCGCCGTCGGTCACAGTGGTGCCGGGTGTGGCCATCAGGATGTCATCCCTTCGGAGTTGTCATGTGCGGCTGCACGTCCGCTGGTGGAACCGGTCTGCCAGGCTTCGGCGATGTCGACCCGGGGCAGGCCCGTATCGGTATGCGGCTGTCCGGTATCGGTGCGGGGCCCGCGGGCGGAGGCGGGCAACGCCACGCTGCGCCGCCGCCGGCGCGGCAGCCCGCCCGGCGTGATCTCGTGCACCGTGGACGACTGGCCGGTCGGTGTCGGATCCGCGGCCGGCAGCGGTTCCGCCTCGGCGACCGGCGCGGCCGGTGCCGCGGAGAGGGTCACCGGGGCCGGGGCGGCATGCGCGCTCCCGACCGCGGCGGGTGCCGCGGCGACCTCGATCGGCGTGGAAATCGGTGGCGCCGTAACGCTTTCGAGGTTGTCGGGCCGCGCGGCCAGCAGTCCCTCGGGTACGTAGACCATCGCGCGCATACCACCGTAGATATTGGGTCCGTCGATGTACACGGTGAAGCCGTAGCGGCGGGCCAGCGCGGCGATGCCCGGGAAACCCACCCGCGGGGTCGGGCCCAGTTGGTGGATGTCGACGGTGCGCTCGCCGGCGAGGACCTGGCGGGCCTCTTCCATCTGTTCGGGGTTCATCCGCACGCCGGCGTCGTCGATGATCACCGTCAGGCCGTGGTGGCCTTCCTGGAAGGTGACGTCCACGAAGGAGGTGGGCGGCGAGTAACGCAGCGCGTTGTCCAGCAGGGTGGCCATCGTGTGCACGAGCGGTTCGACCGCACGGCTGATGATCACCCGGTCGAGCTGCTGCGGCCGGATCCGGGTGAAGTCGCGGACGCGGCCGATGGCGCCGCCGACGATGTCGGTCAGCGACTGCTGCGGCCAGCGGCGGCCGGGCAGACCGCCACAGACGATCACGTACGACTGCGCCTGGCGGATCATCTGCTGGACGCTGTGGTCGATGCGGATCAGCGTCTCGTAGACGTCGTCACCGCGGTGCTGGCGCAGCGCGGCGCTCACCACCTGGCCGACGTCGGCGCCCAGGCTGACCACGGAGGTGCCGAACGCGCGGACCGCGGCGCTGGTCGCCTCGCGGGAGGCATTCTCGACCTGTTCGCGGATGCTGGCCTCGGTGGCGGAGATCGCCTGCTGCTTCTCGTATTCCAGCTCGTGGCTGGTGCGCTCATGGGTTTCGGCGGCCACTCGGTGCAGGTCGTCGGCGTAACGCTCGGTCAGCCGCTGCAGCAGCTGGGCGAAGCGAGAACCGCCGCGGTCGATGGCGGGCAATTCGACCGTCGATTCGGCGCGGCGCACCGAGTCGGCCACCAAACCCATTGTGGTGCTCGTGAAATGTTCGAGCTCGTCCTCGTGGGCGCGCAATTCCGCCTCGGCACTGCGGGCACGGGCGCGCTGCTGCGACGCGTAATACGCGGCGTACAGAGCTCCCGCGATCGTCAGTATCAGAATGGCGGCGAGGATCCACGAAAGAGTCACGGCGGTAGCTTGATTCATCAGTTCCCTCGGTGCCGGATTTCCGGCCGCTTCGTCCTTTCCAACTCGACGACCGCGATCGGCGCGGCCGGGATAACACTCAGGTCGGACGGCGGGAACGCGGCAGGCAGGATGATACTGCACCTAACCTGGAGGAGACCTCGAAGCGCTTACCGGACAGGCGAATTCAGCATCGACCCACCGGCGGGAGGATCCCGATCGGCCCCAGCACCCGACGACAGCAAAGATAGCAGCAATTCCGTGTGGCAGCGACCGATTCGTTATCTACGGCTCGGTAGGAATATCTTCATCGCCGGTGTTTCGCAATCGTCCTGTTTCGGTGCGGCTCAACCCACCTCGAAAGATGGCGCAATTCCGCTCAGGGCGGTGGCGACGGCGAGGTGTAACCGCAGGTCAGTGGGCGTGTGATCGTCGACGGCCCAGGATATTTCCTCCATCGCCCGCAGAAACGCCCACCGGCACGCGCGGCCGGGGTCGACGCCGGTGGCCGCGGCCGTATCGGTGACCATTCGTTTCGCGTGCTCGGCGGTCGGCAAGCGCTGAATCCGAATCATGATCAGGAAACCGATATCGAATGCGGCCTCACCGAGATACGGCTTCGGGTCGATCAGCAGCCACGGCTCCCGTTCGGCGGCAACGATATTGCCCAGGTGGGTATCGCGATTGACGACGACCGGCGGTCCCTGTGGCCGGGTAAGTTCGGCGCATCGAGCCACCGCGGCGTCCAGCAGGGTGGACGGAACGGCGTGGACCAGTTCGGATTTCGGTTGCCCGAAGCGGACTGACCAGTCGGCGAGCACAGCGGAAACGGTGGGAATGTCCGGATATCCGTCCGGCAGCGCGACGGGCGGGCGGCGCAGACGCCGGTACAACCGGCAGGCCACATCGACCTTGTCCGCATGTTCGGGCAGGCCTTCCAGGCTCGGGAACCCGGGCTGCGCCAGCAGTGGCGTGCCCGGCCGGGCACACTCGAGCAGGAGGGCGCCGCTACCGGGGTCGTAGTCGTGGAGGCGGACCGCTCCGTCGCCGTCGTAGCAGTACAGGCCGGCCGCCTCGCCGACGTTCTCCTCGTCGACGACCGGAATCTTCAGCACCGCCACCGAACCGTCGGCGCGGCGGACGGGGGCGGCGTAGGAGTGGGTGCCACCGGCGAAGGCGGCGCCGAGCGAGGTCAGCTGCCACTGCGCGCACAGCGCCTCGACGCGCTCGGGAAGTTCGGTGAGCCAGGTCCGGCCGCGCGCGCCGAAGACCGTGCTCACGGTCTCGACGACCTCGGGTGGGAGTGCGATCGGCGGTCCGGTCGGAGTCGGCACGGCCTCAGCCTGGCCGAGGGCAGCGGAGGAGCGCAAGCGGATTATCGCCTGCCCCAGGTGGTTCCGGGTGATGTTCCCCCGCGTGTGGCGATGGTCGCCTCTAGGCTTGGGCCGTGGGAAACGAGCACGTGCGGGCCTCGGACGCGGACCGGGAGAAGATCGTCGAGCGGTTGCGCACGGCGATGAACGAGGGGCGATTGAATCTCGCCGAATTCGACGATCGGGTCCAGCAGGTCTACGCCGCGCGTACCTACGGGGAGTTGTCGCCGATCCTGTCGGATCTGCCCGCGGTGCGGGATCGGCCGGGCGCCGAGCGGCCCGGGCGGGTGCCGCCGTGGGTGCTGATCATGTGGACGCCGTGGATCTTCGTCAACATCCTGTGCGTCGTGATCTGGCTGGCCACCGGCGCCGGGTACTTCTGGCCGTTCTGGGTCGCGGTGCCGTGGGGGCTGGCGTTGTGCATACCGACCGTCATCGGTATCACCGTCGGCGGGAACCAGGCGCAGCGGCCACCGGACTGAACAGCGCGGACCGAGCACGCGGACGGAACGCAGACGGCTCGCCGAACCGATACCGCGAGGTACCGATTCGGCGAGCCGTACTCCCTGCAGGGGTCTCGATCAGCCCTTGTGGGTCTTGACCGCCTCGGTCAGCTGCGGCGCGACGTTGAACAGGTCGCCCACGATGCCGTAGTCGCTGATCTCGAAGATCGGCGCCTCTTCGTCCTTGTTGACGGCGACGATGGTCTTCGAGGTCTGCATGCCGGCGCGGTGCTGGATCGCGCCCGAAATGCCCAGGGCCACATACAGCTGCGGCGACACGGTCTTACCGGTCTGGCCGACCTGGAACTGGCCCGGGTAGTAGCCCGAGTCGACGGCGGCACGCGAGGCGCCGACCGCGGCACCCAGCGCGTCGGCCAGCGGCTCGACGACCTTGTGGAAGTTGTCCTCGCTGCCGACGCCGCGACCACCGGAGACCACGATGGTGGCCTCGGTGAGTTCCGGACGGTCGCCACCGACGACGGGCTCGCGGGAGGTCACCTTGGTGACGCCCTCTTCCTGAGCCGGAACCTCGACGGTCACCTTCTCACCGGCGCCGGCCTGCGGAGCCGCCTCGATCGCACCCGGGCGCACCGAGATCACCGGCACGTCGCCGGTGGCCTTGGCGTCCACGGTGAACGCGCCACCGAAGATGGAGTGGACCGCGGTGCCGTCGGACTTGACGTCGATGACGTCGACCAGCAGGCCGGAGCCGATGCGGGCGGCCAGGCGACCCGACACCTCCTTGCCCTCGGCGGACGCGGCGACCAGCACGGCGGCCGGCGACGCCGACTCGACCAGACCGGCGAGCACGTCGACCTTCGGGGTGACCAGGAAGCCCTCGACGTCGTCGGACTCGGCGACGTAGATCTTCTCGGCACCGGCCGAGGTCAGCGCGTCGGCCAGCTTGTCGGCGGTGCCGGGCGCACCCAGCACGACCGCGGCCGGGGTGCCCAGCGTGCGGGCGGCGGTGAGGAGTTCGGTAGTGACCTTCTTGGGGGCACCTTCGGCGTGCTCGACGAGCACGAGTACTTCTGCCATGTTGCTTCTCCTGAAGTCTGTGGTGATTGCGCTCGGTGGGCTCAGATGATCTTCTGGCCGATGAGGTACTGCGCGACCTGGTTGCCGCCCTCGCCCTCGTCGACGACCTTCTCGCCCGCGGTGCGCGGCGGCTTCGGGGTGACACCGGAGACTGCGGTGCCGGCATTGCCCACGCCGACGGTCGACGGGTCGATGCCCAGGTCGGCCAGCGTGAACGTCTGCACTTCCTTCTTCTTCGCGGCCATGATGCCCTTGAAGGAGGGGAAGCGGGGTTCGTTGATCTTCTCGGTGACCGAGACGATGGCGGGCAGGTTCGCCTCGAGCTTGAACACGCCCTCGTCGGTCTCGCGCTCGCCGGAGATCTTGTCGCCGTCGACGGTCAGCTTGCGCAGGTGGGTGAGCTGCGGGATACCCAGGTACTCGGCGATGATGGCCGGCACGGCGCCGGCGCGGCCGTCGGTGGCCTCGTTACCGGCGATGACGAGCTCGATGCCTTCGATCTGGCCCAGCGCACCGGCGAGCACCCACGCGGTCTGCACGGCGTCGGAACCGTGGATGGCGTCGTCCTTGACGTGGATGGCCTTGTCGGCACCCATGGACAGCGCCTTGCGGATGGCCTCGGTGGCGCGCTCGGGGCCCATGGCGAGAACGGTGACCTCGCCGCCCTGGGCTTCCTTGATCAGCAGAGCCTCTTCGACGGCACGCTCGTTGATCTCGTCCAGGATCGCGTCGGCGGCCTCCCGGTCGAGGGTGTAGTCACCATCGCTGAGCTTGCGCTCGGACCAGGTGTCGGGAACCTGCTTGATCAGTACGACGATGTTCGGCATTGGTCTTCGTCGACCTCCTGTTCTGGTGGCACGTGAGGTGGGGTCGCACGATCGGGTGGCCGTACGTCCACGTGAAAAGCTCCGTCACATCTAAAGCTCCGTCCGGGAGATTACCCTACATTAAGTTACTCACGGGTAACTTAGGGTGTGATGTTCTCCATGGCCGGTCCGGGCGCCGGTGTGATACAGGCAACCGCTAACGTCGATCCAATGAGTGAGGCTGTCGTCTCCCCGGTGAGCGGGGAGTCTGCCGGGGTGGAGTCGCTGCCACTGACCGGCGAACGGACCGTGCCGGGTATCGCGGAGGAGAACTACTGGTTCCGCCGACACGAGATCGTCTACGCGCGCCTGCTCGAACGATGCGCCGGGGCAACGGTTCTGGAGGCGGGCTCCGGCGAGGGCTACGGCGCGAACATGATCGCCGACGTCGCCACCCGGGTGATCGGCCTGGACTACGACACCAGCGCGGTGGAGCATGTGCGCGCGGCCTACCCCCGGGTCGAGATGATCCAGGGCAATCTCGCCGACCTGCCGCTCGACGACGCCTCGGTCGATGTGGTGGTGAACTTCCAGGTCATCGAACATCTCTGGGACCAGGGCCAATTCCTGCGCGAATGCCTGCGGGTGCTGCGCCCCGGCGGGCAGCTGCTGATCAGCACGCCGAACCGGATCACCTTCTCGCCCGGTCGCGATACACCCTTGAACCCCTTTCACACTCGCGAGCTGAACGCCGCCGAACTCGCGGAACTGCTGGAGCAGGCCGGATTCCGCGTCGACGTCATGGCCGGTGTCCATCACGGCCCGGCGCTGGTCGCTCTCGACGAACAGTGGGGCGGCTCGTTCATCGACGCGCAGATCGAGCGGGCGCTGGCCGGGAAACCCTGGCCCGCCGAACTGACCGCGGCGGTGGCCGGTGTGCGCACCGGCGATTTCGAACTGCGCCCGGCCCCCGGTTCGGCCGTCCCGGCGTGGGATCCGGAGATCGATGCCAGCCTCGATCTGGTCGCCATCGCGGTGAAGCCGTGAGCGATTCGCGGGCGGTGCCGGGCCGGTTCAGCCTGGTCCTGCATTCTCATCTGCCGTGGCTGGTCCATCACGGCCGCTGGCCGGTGGGTGAGGAATGGCTGTATCAATCGTGGGCGGCGTCCTATCTGCCGGTCGCCCGGGTGCTGAGAGCCCTTGCCGCGGAAGGCCGTTCGCATCTGCTCAGCTTCGGCATCACGCCGGTGCTGGCCGCCCAGCTCGACGATCCGCACGCGCTGGCGGCCATGCACCACTGGCTGGGGAACTGGCAGATGCGCGCCGACGAGGCATCGATGGCCGGCAAGCGCGAGCTCGGCGGCTACGAACACGCACTGGCCGCCGAGGCCCTCGCCGATTTCGAGCAGCGGTGGCGGCACGGCGGTTCGCCGGTGTGGCGGGAGCTGATCGACGCCGAGGCGATCGAACTGCTGGGCGGTCCGCTGGCGCATCCGTTCCAGCCGCTGCTCGACGCGCGCCTGCGTGACTTCCAGTTGCGCGAAGGCCTGGCCGACGCGCGGCATCGCTGGGGGCGCACCCCGGCGGGGATCTGGGCGCCGGAATGTGGCTTCACACCGGGGATGGAAAGCGGCTATGCCGCAGCGGGTGTGACGCATTTCATGGTCGACGGTCCGGCGCTGCGCGGCGACACCACCCTCGGCCGGCCCGTCTGGGACAGCGATGTGGTCGCGTTCGGGCGGGATCTGCAGGTCAGCTATCGCGTGTGGTCGCCGAAATCCGGATATCCGGGCCAGGCCCACTACCGCGACTTCCATCACTACGACCACGAGACCGGTCTCAAACCGTCCCGCGTCACCGGCAAGCAGGTCGCGGGTCCGGACAAGGCGCCCTACGATCCCGCGGCCGCCGCGGCGGCGATCGAACGCGATGTGGCCGATTTCGTGGCGACCGTGCGCGAACGGCTGATCACCGAATCCGAGCGGATCGGCCGGCCGGCGCTGGTGGTGGCGGCCTTCGACACCGAACTGTTCGGCCACTGGTGGCACGAGGGGCCGCAGTGGCTGGAACAGGTGTTGCGCGCCCTGCCCGAGGCCGGGGTCACCGTGGGCACCCTCGCCGACGCGCGGGCGGACGGATTCGTCGGCGAACCCGTCGAGCTGGCCGATTCCTCGTGGGGTTCGGGTAAGGACTGGCGGGTGTGGGCCGGCGATCAGGTCCGCGACCTGGTCGAACTCAACGCCGAGATCGTGCGTGCGGCCCTGGACACCCTGGACAAGATGGCCGCGCAGTCCGACGGTCTGCGTGATCCGGTCGCCGATCAGCTGCTGCGCGAGGCGATTCTGGCCGTCTCCAGCGACTGGGCGTTCATGGTCAGCAAGGACTCCGCGGCCGGCTATGCCCGCGACCGCGCGCATCAGCACGCGCACGCCGTCCGCGAGATCGCCGGGGCCGTCACCGCGGGCCAACTCGCCAAAGCACGGCAGTTGGCGGCAGGATGGTACGCGGCCGACGGATTCTTCCCCGCTCTCGACGCGCGCCGACTCGACGCACGAGGTACGGACATCCCCGCAGTCGGTCACCGCTCGGCGGGAGCAACAGAAGGACCGGCATGAAGATCTTGATGGTGTCGTGGGAGTACCCACCGGTAGTTGTCGGTGGGCTCGGCCGGCACGTCCATCATCTGGCCGTCGAACTGGCGGCCGCCGGTCACGAGGTCGTGGTGCTGGCGCGCCGGCCGATGGGCACCGACGCCACGACGCACCCCACCCACACCTTCATCGAGGATCGGGTGCTGGTGGTCGCCGTCGCCGAGGATCCGCCCGCCTTCGACTTCGGCGAGGACATGCTCGCCTGGACCCTCGCCATGGGGCATGCGATGGTCCGCGCCGGTATCGCGTTGAGCAAACCGGGTATCGCCGAGGGCTGGACGCCGGATGTGGTGCACGCCCACGACTGGCTGGTCGCGCATTCGGCGATCGCCCTGGCCGAGTACTACGACGTGCCGCTGGTCTCGACCATTCATGCCACCGAGGCGGGCCGCCACAGCGGCTGGGTTTCGGGCCGGGTCAACAAGCAGGTCCATTCGGTCGAGTGGTGGCTCGCCCGCGAATCCGATGCCCTCATCACCTGTTCGACCTCGATGCAGGACGAGGTGGAAAAGCTCTACGGCCCCGAACTGGTGCCGGTGACGGTGATCCGCAACGGAATCGACGTGGGGGCGTGGACATTTCGCGACCGCGCGCCGCGTTCGGGTCCGCCCCGGCTGCTGTACGTGGGCCGGCTCGAATACGAGAAGGGCGTCCAGGACGCGATCGCCGCACTGCCGCGGATCCGTCGCGCGCATCCCGGCGCCACGCTGACCATCGCGGGGGTGGGCACGCAGTTCGAATGGCTGCGCGAGCGCGCGCGGGTCCATCGGGTGGCCCGCGCGGTGAATTTCGCCGGCCGCCTGGACCACGCCGAACTACTGGGCTGGCTGCACGGCGCCGACGCGATCGTGCTGCCCAGCCGCTACGAACCGTTCGGCATCGTCGCCCTCGAGGCCGCCGCGGCCGGAACGCCGCTGGTGACCTCCACCGCCGGCGGGCTCGGTGAGCTGGTCGTCGACGGAGTCACCGGCGCTTCGTTCGAACCGGCGGATGTGACCGGACTGGTCGAGGCGGTGACGGCCGTCCTCGACGATCCGATCGCGGCGCAGCAGCGTGCGTACGCGGCCCACGCGCGGCTGACCGCCGATTTCGCCTGGGATGTGGTGGCCGCGGAGACGATTCAGGTCTATCAGGCCGCCAAGCGCCGGGTCCGCAATCCGCTGGGCCGCCCGGTGATCACCGAACGCCCACTGCCGGAACGGGATCCGAACAACCCGCTGTGATCGGCCGGGTCGCGGCGGCGGGTACCGGGCGGCGGGGGCAGAATTTTCGATATGGCTGTTCCGACGACTCGACTGCTGGTGCTGGCCCTGGTGCGGCTGCTGCAACCCGTGCACGGTTACGACGTGCGGCGTGAGCTGCTGTCCTGGCATGCCGACGACTGGGCCAACGTCAAACCCGGATCGGTCTACGGCGCGCTGAACACGCTGCAGCGCGACGGGCTCATCGCCGTCGAGGGCGTGGGCCAGGACGGCGCGCGCCCGGAACGGACCTCGTATCGGCTGACGTCGGAGGGGGAGAAGGTGCTCGCCGATCTGATCCGGGAGGGTCTGTGGTCGGCCGAGCAGCCGAAACATCCGTATCACGCCGCGGTGGCGCTGTTCCCGTTCGCGCCGCGCGGCGATGTGATCGCGGCGTTGCGCAGCCGCATTCTGAAGTTCGAGGCCGATCTGGGCTATTTCGAGCGGGAGGAGCAGCGGATCCTGTCCGGCAGCGGCGATCCGACCGAAACCGAGCCGTATCACGTGGCCGACGCGATCGCGCTGGCCGCCGCCCATACCCGCGCCGACTTGGAGTGGTCGCGAAAAACCTTGCGGCGCATCGAGAACGGCGAGCTGGATGTCTGGTCCTCGGCGCCGTACACCCTCTTCGAGCATCCGCGGGACGACGCCGGAGCCGCAGTTGATCAAGACTGAATAGTAAAGCTTGACTATTTGAGCCGTCGTTCCTACCGTGTGCGGTATGGAAACGACGGCTACCGTTCGTGACCGCACCCGCACCTTGGCGATCCGAGTGCGGGGGCTGGCACGGACGTTCACGACGAAAACGGGACCGGTGCAGGCCGTGAACGGCTTGGACTTCGAGGTCCGCGAGGGCGAGATCGTGGGACTGCTCGGTCCCAACGGCGCCGGTAAGACCACCACCCTGCGGATGATCGCGACGCTGCTCGCGCCGACCGCGGGCCAGGCGCGGATCGCCGACGCCGATCTCCGCGAGGCGCCGCGCGAGGTGCGGGCTCGCATCGGGTACGTCGCCCAGGGCGGCATGACCAACGACGACGAGCTGGTGATCGACCAATTGGTCCTGCAGGCAAGGCTTTTCGGGCTGAGCAAGGCCGAGGCGACGGCGAGTGCCGAACACCTCCTGCGGACGCTGGAACTGGACGGAATGGGCCGTCGGCGCTGCCGCGAGCTGTCCGGCGGGCAGCGCCGCCGCGTCGATATCGCGCTCGGCCTGGTGCATCGTCCGCGACTGGTCTACCTGGACGAGCCGACGACCGGGCTGGACCCGCAGAGCCGCGCGAACCTCTGGGAACATGTGCGGCGGTTGCGGTCCGAGGGCACGACGATCGTGCTCACCACGCACTACCTGGAGGAAGCCGACGCGCTGTGCGACCGGATCCTGGTCATGGATCACGGCGGCATCGTCGCCTCCGGCACGCCGGACGAGTTGAAACAGCGGATCTCCGGCGATGTGATCAGCCTCGACATCGCCGACGCACAGGCCGATCTCGCGATCGAGATCGCCGACTCGGTGCTGGAGTTGCGCTCGAAGCTGCGCGCCGACGGACTGGTGCATCTGACGGTGGCGCGCGGCGATGCCGCCGTGGTGCCGCTGCTGCGCGCACTGGACGAGCACGGCATCGTGCCCGGCGCGCTGACCGTGAAACGACCGAGCCTCGACGACGTGTTCCTCACCGTCACCGGGCGTTCGCTGCGGGAGGGAAAATGAGTTTTCTGCGGGAGACCGGGCTGGTGTTCTGGTCGCAACTGCGCACGCAGCTGCGCAATCCGGTGTGGGCGATCATCGGATTGAGTCAGCCCGTGCTGTATCTGGTGTTGTTCGGTCCGCTGGTGAAGGCGATCGCACCCGCGCTGGGCGCCGATACCGACCCCTGGAAGGTGCTGACGCCCGCCCTGGTCATCCAGGTCGGATTGTTCGGTTCCATGTTCGCGGGATTCGCGATGGTGCAGGAACTGCGGGCCGGCGTGATCGAACGCCAGCGCGTCACCCCGGCCCACCGCGGCGCACTGCTGGTGGGCCGGGTGCTCAAGGATATGGTCGTGCTGATCGTGCAGGCGCTGGTCCTGGTCGCGGTCGCGATGGCGGCATTCTCTTTGCGGCCCAGCGCTTTCGGGCTGATCGCCTCGGTGCTGCTGATTTCGGTGATGGCGGCCGGGCTGGCCTCGGGGTCGTATGCGCTGGCGCTGTGGGCGCGTTCGGAGGACACCTTGGCGTCGGTGCTCAACAGCGTCGCGGTGCCGCTGATGCTGCTGTCGGGCATCCTGCTGCCGATGAGCCTGGCGCCGCACTGGCTACGGATCATCGCCGACATCAATCCGTTCCAGCACACCGTCGAGGCCGCGCGGGCATTGTTCCGCGGTGATTTCGCGGTCACCGAGGTCTATCTCGGCACCGGGCTGACGGTTGCGGTGGCCGTACTGCTGATGGTGGTCGGCGCCCGCAGCTTCGCCCGCGAGAACGCCTGACCGCTACTCGTTACCGCCACGCCGGTGCGTCCGACGTGGCGGTTTCGGGCGTGTGGGCCAACTCGGGGGAACGACGCAGTGAACGTTCGGTGTGACGGGGATCTCGTTCACCGGACTGGCATTCGCTCGACACTCGAACGTCGCCGCCTCGCCGAATCGGCCTGGCTTCATCGACACCATGACGCCATCGTCCGTGCTGAACCCGACCCGCACGACAGGCCCAGGGGTGGCGGCGCCACAGTACTCCCTGGTTGTGTCCTCCGATCTCGACCATCGCCGGGCCGCGCAGCGGCTGCGCTACCGGGTGTTCGCCGGCGAACCCGGATTCGACATTCCCTTCAGCGCCGAGGGCCTGGACGCCGACCGGTTCGACGAGCACTGCGATCATCTGCTGGTCCGCGACGAGGCCTCCGGCGAATTCGTCGGCTGCTACCGGATGCTGCCGCCGGACAAGGTGCGCGCCGCCGGCGGGTACTACACGGCCACCGAATTCGATCTGAGCGCCATGGATCCCGAAGGGCGCCGGATCGTCGAAATGGGCCGCGCCTGCGTGGTTCCGGACCATCGCAACGGCTCGGTGCTGACGCTGATGTGGGCCGGGATCCTGCACTACATCCAGCTCACCGGCTACGACTGGGTGATGGGTTGCGTCTCGGTGCCGATGCGCGACACCCCCGCCGATCCGCCCGGCGCGAACGTGGCCGCGGTCCGGGATCTGTTGCTGAGCAAGCACGCCGGTGATCCGGCCCGCCGCGTGCGCCCGTACCGCCCGGTCGTGGTCGACGGCCGCGGGCTCGACGAACTGGCCGCCCCGGCCCGGCCGAAACTTCCCCCGCTGCTGCGCGGTTATCTGCGCCTGGGCGCCGAGATCTGCGGTGAACCGGCCCACGACCCGGATTTCGGCGTCGCGGATTTCGTCGCCCTCCTCGGCCTGGAAACGATCAACACCCGCTACCTGGAACGCCTGCAGAGCGCTGCGGGAGCCATGGACGCCCGCGCGTCGGAAGGCACAGACGCCCGCGCGTCGGAAGGCACAGACGCCCGCGCGTCGGAAGGCACAGACGCTCGCGCGTCGCAAGCCGATGCCGCGCGGGCCCGCGATACGGGCGGAGGAGCACGATGACCGAGACAACCGATTTACGAAGCGGCGCGGACACTGTCGGCCGGACCGCGGCCGCGCCCGCCGGCACGGCAGCGGAGACGCCGTTCGATCCTCGGCCCGTGGCGGAACCGGCGGTTCACGCATGGATGCCCGCGAGTCCGTGCGGCGCCGGCTGTGTGGCCGTGCCCGACACCGCGGGCGCGGTGCGGACTGTTGCGCGGATCGCGGGTGTGGTGGGGTTGCTGGTGGCGTTTCCGGTGGTGAACGTGGTGACGCCGGCTGCCCGGCGGACGGGCTTGCATCGCCGGTACGCACGGGCCGTCTTGCGCTGCTGCGGAATCGCTTTGCGCGTCGTCGACGAGCGGGGCGCGGTCGACGAGGGTGCGGTGCGCGGCGGTGGCTCTCCGGGTGATTCCGGGCGCGGCCTGCTGGTGGTGGCCGCGCACGTCGGATGGTCCGATGTGCTGGCGTTGGCGGCGGTCTCGCCGATGGGCTTCGTGGCCCGCGGCGATCTGGTGTCGTGGCCGGTGCTGGGGCAGCTGGCCCGGCTCATGCGAGTGATCCCGATCGATCGGGATCGGTTGCGGCAGCTGCCCGAGGTGATCGCGGCGATGTCGGCACGGCTGGCGGCGGGGGAGCGGGTGGGCCTGTTCCCCGAGGGCACCACCTGGTGTGGCCGGGCGCACGGCCGGATGCGACCCGCGCTGTTCCAGGCCGCGGTCGACACCGCCACGCCGGTACAGCCGATCCGGCTGCGCTATCTGAACGGCGCCGGCGAGACATCGACGGTCCCCGGCTTCGTCGGCGTGGACACCTTCCTCGACTCGGCCCGTCGCATCCTGCGTGCCAAGGGCATCGTCGCCGAACTCGTCCTGCTGCCGATCGAGGAACCGGGCACCGACCGCCACGACCTGGCCGAGCGCTGTGATCGCGCGATCCGCGGCCGCACCGAGGTGCGCATCGACGCCCACGCCACGGCCGTCGGCACCGGCCCCACCC
The DNA here is from genome assembly GCF_001665865.1 of Nocardia sp. 852002-20019_SCH5090214. Classification (NCBI taxonomy): domain Bacteria; kingdom Bacillati; phylum Actinomycetota; class Actinomycetes; order Mycobacteriales; family Nocardiaceae; genus Nocardia; species Nocardia sp. 852002-20019_SCH5090214. The sequence continues at coordinate 66,953 of NZ_LZMK01000383.1, forward strand.
GCGAGATCGTCGTCGCCGACGCGGTCTCCTGACCGCACCGACCGGCGCCTCAGTCGTGCGGGATCAGGCGGTGGGCGGTCAGGACGATGTGGTCGACGCGGCTGCGCAGGGCGGTGTTCTCCCCGTTCAGGCGGCGGAACTCCTGCACGAACTGCGCGGCCAGGTCCCGCAGCTTGGTGTTGGTCTCCTGCGAACGCCAGCTCAGCACCCGGAACGCCTGTTCGGGGCTGATGCCGTAGGCCAGCGTCAGCGCGCCCTTCGCCTGTTCGATCACCGCGCGGGACTCGATCACCTCGGGCAGCACCTCCGACAGCGCGTCGTTGCGCTCCTCGGCGATCGTCTCGGTGACGTCGACGAAATATCCGCTGGCCCCGACCACCGCGCCGTCGTCGTCGGTGAGTTGTTCGCCGACGACGATGATGTCGTGGGTGTCCCCGTCGGCGTCGACGATGCGGTGCTGGCCGCAGATCGGGTCGCCGGTTTTCACCGACGTCGCGATGCTGGCCGCCAGCTCCTCGCGGTCGTCCGGATGTTTGTGCGATATGAGCAGTTCGGTGGTGGGTTGGGTATCGGCGCCCTGATACCCGTACATCTGCGCCACTTCGTCCGACCATTCCCAGCGCTGATCGGCGAACCAGAATCGGAACCAGCCGACGTGATCGCAGGACTGGGCGCCGAGCACGCTCGTCAGGGGATCGAGCGGCGCGATGCGTGGCGACTGTTCCGTACTCACGTTCCACAGTATCCGCTGTATTGCGCTCGGTTGTTACACCAGGTCGGACGGGATGTGACGTGCCCCGCGCACGCTTTCTGTTTGGTATGAGGGTTTCGGGGCATCTTTCCGTCGGTACACAGGACATCCAACTCGGAGAGGACCGGGATCAGTCGTGGTTGCGTTGCTCATGGTGATCGGCTCGGTATCACTGATCGTCATTGCGGTGTACGCGGCGGTGGTCGCGGTGTGGACGGCGAAATTGCGCCTTCGGCGCACCTCGGACGCCATCCGCGCGGGGGCGCCTCTCCTAGCGAAAACCGTGGTGCACCAGCCTCTCCTCCGATCTCGGGCAGGTGCCGACGCGACGTCCTGATCGTGGCCTGCCCCATGGTGCGCGCAGCGTGGTCGGCCGGGTTCCGATAGGATCGGCAAGCCTCACGGTCGAAAAACGCGCCGCTGAGCAAGTCGGCGTGCGCTCGGGCCGCCACTTCGTTGATCGGAGGCAGCATTGTCGAAGCGTGCCGTCCCAGGCACGGTTGCTGTTCCCTCGTCGCGGTCCGATGCAGCCGGTGCGCTGCGGGCCGACATCGTGCGACCTCGTCGCATCGGCGACGCGACCCCGCGGCCCCGCCCGGCCGCGGTGATGGAACAGTCCCCGCGGTTTCGCGATGTATCCGGCCGTTCCGCGGGCCACTCGTCCGAGGGTCCCACTTCCGCATCCGTTCGAGACGACGGCCGCGGTTCCACCGTGCGCCCGCCCCTCGACGGCGTCACGCCGCTGGGCACCGCCTCCCCGCTCGGGCAGACGATCCTGCTGGTCGAGGACGACCCCGGTGATGCCCTGCTGGTCGAGGAACTCGTTGCCGACGGTGCCCCCGGTGTGCGCCTGGAACATGTGCGCTCACTCGCGGAAGCGGGCGCGTGGCTGGCCGCGGGCCTGCCCGACTGTGTGCTGCTCGATCTGAACCTGCCCGACTCCCACGGCTTGGACGCGCTCGCGCAGTTGCGCGAGTACACCGACCAGGTCGCGGTCGTGGTGATGACCGGCCTGGACGAGGAACAGACCGGCCTGGCCGCGATGGCGGCCGGCGCGCAGGACTATCTGGTGAAGGGCCGGGTCGAGCCGGAGTGGTTCGGCCGGGCCGTGCGCTATGCGATTCAGCGCAAACAGGCCGAGCGCACCACCGCGGCGCTGCGCGCGAGCACCATGCGCGCCCAGGAGAACGCCCGCCTGGAACGCGGGCTGCTCCCCAAGCCACTGCTGCGCGGTGCGCCCATCGTCGATGTGGTCTCGCGCTATCGGCCCGGACGCGCGCATTCGCTGCTCGGCGGCGATTTCTACGACGTCGTCCAGGAGGCCGACGGCACGGTGCACGCGCTGATCGGCGATGTGGCCGGCCACGGCCCGGACGAGGCCGCGATCGGCGTGGGTCTGCGGTTGGCTTGGCGCACACTGGTATTCAGCGGCATCACCGGGCCCCGGCAGCTGCAACTGCTGGAGGAGGTGCTGGTCGCCGAACGCACCGGACCACAGACCTTCGCCACCCTCACCACGCTGTACGCCCCGCCCGGTCGCGGCGCCGTCGAGGTGATCCGCGCTGGTCACCCGGGCATGCTCGTCCACTCGCCGACCGGCACCGAATGGCTGGAGGTGCCCGGCGGACCGGCCCTGGGCTTCATGCCGGGCCGGACGGACTGGCCGGTCACGGAGGTGGCCGTGCCGGCCGGTACCGGGCTGGTGCTGTTCACCGACGGCCTGTTCGAGGTGCGTACCGGTGCGGGCGACTGGCTGGGCGAGGACGGCCTGCTGGCGATGGCGCAAGGGGTGTCGGTCGAACAGCCCGCCCGTTATCTGGACGAACTACTGGGCCAGGTCGAATCCGCGGCCGCCCCGGCCGGCGGACTCGACGACGATCTGGCGATCGTCTATCTGCGCTGGCACGGGGGTGAGTGGGTCCGGTGAAAGACGTCCGACCCCGCGAGGGGATCGTCGGCCGGCTCACCGCACAGATGTGGTTTCAGCTGGTCCTCGCCCTGATGCTCGTGGTGGTGATCGCCGGTGCGATCGCCGCCAGGCAAATGATCGCCCATACCGACGCCATCGAAGACCGGCTGCTCGATCGCGCCCAGCCGGCCGCGACCGAGGCCTATCGGCTGCAGGCCGCCCTGGTCAACCAGGAAACCGGCCTGCGCGGCTACGCGATCTCGGCCGATGAGCAGTTCATGCAGCCCTACAACCAGGGTGTCGCCGACGAGACCACCGCCGCGGGCCGCCTGCGTGAGCTGGCCGCCGGCCGCACCACACTGCTCGACGATCTGGACGCCGTCGAGGCCGCGGCTCAGCGCTGGCGTTCCGAATACGTGCAGCCGATGATCGCGGCGGCGGGCCATGTATCGCCGGCCGAATCCGCCGCCCTGGTCACCCGCGGCAAGGCGCTGTTCGACGAGTTGCGAAAGAAGTTCGCCGCGCAGAACGCGGATTCCGCGGCCGCGATCGCCAACGACCGCCGCGACCTCGATCACGCGCGCACCGTGCGCGACAGCGTGCTGATCGCGGTGGTGGTCCTCATCCTGCTCACCGGCCTGGCACTGACCGTGCTGATCCGGCGGCTGGTCGCTCGCCCGCTCGACGAGCTCACCGAGGCGTCCCGGCGGGTCTCGGCCGGCGAATTCGATCATCACATCGAGGCGCACGGCCCGGCCGACCTGGCCACGGTCGCCGACGCGGTCGAGGAGATGCGCGTGCGCATCGTCTCCGAACTGGGGTCCTCGCGGGCGCAGGAGGTGCAGCTCGCCCGGCAGGCCGACGATCTGGATCGCCAGACGGTCCAACTACGCCGCTCGAACGCCGAACTCGAGCAGTTCGCCTACGTCGCCTCCCACGACCTGCAGGAGCCGTTGCGCAAGGTCGCCGCGTTCTGTCAGTTGCTGGAGAAGCGTTACGGCGATCAGCTCGACGAGCGGGCCAAACAGTACATCGACTACGCCGTCGACGGCGCCAAGCGGATGCAGCGGCTGATCAACGATCTGCTGACGTTCTCGCGCGTGGGCCGGGTGATCGAGGGCAACGAGCTCGTCGCCCTGGACTCGACGCTGAATTCGGCGCTGGACAATCTGTCCGGCGCGATCGAGGAATCCGGCGCGGTGATCGAGCGTCCGGAGCAGTTGCCCGAAGTCGCGGGCCAGCCGACGCTGCTGACGATGTTGTGGCAGAACCTCATCGGCAATGCCGTGAAATTCCACACCCCCGGTACCGCGCCGGTCGTGCGCATCGAGTGCGAGCCGGGCGATCACCTGGACGAATGGCAATTCTCGGTGTCCGACAACGGCATCGGCATCCCGCCGGAATTCGCGGACAAGATCTTCGTGATCTTCCAGCGCCTGCACAATCGGGAGGACTACAGCGGCACCGGCATCGGCCTGGCGCTGTGCAAGAAGATCGTCGAGTACCACGGTGGCAATCTGTGGATCGACACCGAATACACCGGCGGCGCCCGGTTCCGTTTCACCCTGGCGACCCAGGCCGCCACGCTCGCACCGCTCGAACCCGTATCCGAAGGAGCCGACGCATGACCGCACCGGTGAGCCAGCCCATCGACATCCTGCTCGTGGAGGACGACCCCGGCGACGAGTTGATGACCCGGGAGGCGTTCGAGGACAACAAGATCGGCAATACGCTGCACGTCGCCCACGACGGTCAGGAAGCGCTCGACTTCCTCTACCGGCAGGGGGAATTCGCGCAGGCGCCGCGGCCCGATCTGATTCTGCTCGATCTGAACCTGCCGAAATACGACGGCCGCCAGGTTCTGGAAAAGATCAAATCCGATCCGGACCTCAGCCATATTCCGGTGGTCGTACTCACCACGTCGGCAGCCGAAGAGGACATTCTGCGCAGTTATCGACTGCACGCGAACGCCTACGTGACCAAACCGGTCGACCTGGATCAATTCATCGCCGCGATCAAGCACATCGACGAATTCTTCGTTCAGGTCGTCCGGTTGCCACGACAGCGATGACGCCGGCGGCGAGGAACGCGCCGGGCGGGCGCCGGATCAGGCCGAGGTGGTCTGCTCCGGCGCGGCCAGCGCGTCCGCGACGGTCGGGAACAGACGCAGCAACGCGTCCAGCGCGGTCACCTCGATCGGGCGGCGCACCGCGGGCGACGCGACCACTCGCAGACCGCCCGTCGCGGTGGACTGGGAAGTGGCCAGCAGCACGCTCAGCCCGGCCGATCCGAGGAAACCGACCTCGGTCATATCGAGCACCACGGCGGTGGGCTCGGCCTGCAGCGCCCGGTCGAGAGCCGATTGCAACTCCGGCGCGGAATTCATGTCCACCTCACCGGCCACGGTCACGACCACGGCCGAACCTTCCGTGCGCTGCTCGGTGCGCAGCAGCGGTGACACCCGCTCGCCGCTCATCGGGCCGACCCCAGCGCGAGGCGATTCGTACCGCATTTCGCCACTTCGATACCTCCGGCGTATTCCGATCTGCGCCGCTGTCCGCGGCGTGGCGACGATTCGCCGCTGACCAACATACCCGTTTCGGCGCGATCCGAACGGGGGCCGTCACCGCGATCGGAGGGCGTCCGGCGGGCGCTCGCGTACGCTGTGAAATCGTCTCGCGGCACGATATTTGGGAGCAAGGAATGGGCATGGTCGAGAAAGTGTCCCCGGACGCGGGGACCACTGCGGTCGGATTCCAGGTGCCGGCCGATGCGGCGCAATTGATGATGGTCCGGGCGTTGACCGAAACCGTCGCTCTGGTCGCCGATTTCGGTATCGACGAGGCCACCGATATTCGTCTCGCCGTCGACGAGGTGGTCAGCGCGCTGATCGTGGACGCGGCCGCCGGTTCCGTGATCGATTGCGCATTCACCGCGGGCGAGAACACCATGGACGTGCGCGTCGCCGCCGTCACCACGGCCGCCGGTGGCCCGGACACCAACAGCTTCGGCTGGCACATCGTCTCGACTCTCACCCAATGGGTGAAGACCGAGAGTTCGGACTACGACGCAGCCGTGGGCGGGCACCCGACCGTCGTCGAGTTCCGCTGGGCACGTGGCGGAACAGATGTCGACTGAGAACGGTACCGGCACCGCCCGCCACCCCGACGGTTACGACGACGTCGCACCGCTGTTCGTCGAGCTCGCCGCCCTGCCCGAAGACGATCCGGAGCGCGACCGGCTGCGCGAACGAATCATCAACCGCTGCCTGCCGCTGGCCGAGCACATCGCGCGCAAGTTCAGCGGGCGCGGCGAGAACTTCGAGGATCTCCTGCAGATCGCCCGGGTCGGCCTGGTCGCGGCCGTCGACCGGTTCGATCCCTCGCAGGGGTCGCCGTTCCTCGCCTTCGCGGTGCCGACGGTGATGGGCGAGGTGCGCCGCCACTTCCGCGATCACACCTGGGCGCTGCGCGTGCCCCGGCGGATCAAGGAGATCCAGACCGCGCTGGGCCCGACCGTGGAGTCGCTGTCGCAACGGCTGGGCCGGATGCCGCGGGCGCGCGAGATCGCCGAGGAGATGGACGCCGATCTGGGTGAGGTGACGCAGGCACTGATCGCCCGCAACGCCTACCAGACCCAGTCGCTGGACACGCCGACCTCCGACGACGACAGTCGCTCCGGGAATGCGATCCTCGACACTCTGGGCGACGTCGATCCGACCTTCGGTGCGATCGATGACACTCTGACCGTGAAGCCGCTCATCGACGCCCTGCCGGAGAAGGAGCGGTACGTGCTGACCATGCGTTTCTTCGGCGGAATGACGCAGGAACAGATCGCGCACGAACTCGGCTGTTCCCAGATGCAGGTCTCGCGGATCCTGACCAGAACGCTCAAACAGTTGCGCGAGAAGGCGCTGCGCGACTGAGGTAGGCCGACGGCGCCGCATGGCGTACGGGAAAGGGGGTATCGCGGATGCCGAGGAGATCATCGAGTGGAGATCATCGGTTGCGATCGGAATGAGGACATGAGCGGATTTCCAGATCCCCCGGGCGACCCCGCCCCAGGGCCCGCGATACGCGAGCCGCACCCGCTACAGGTGGCCCCCTTCGAGGCGAATTTCCCGTCGCAGGCCGACCGGATCGCCGAGGTGCGCCACGATCTGCGGGCCTGGCTCGAGCGCGAGGGAGTCGGCTCGGAACAGATCTACGACCTGTTGCTGGCGGTGGACGAGGCGTGCACGAACGCCGTGGAACACGGCTACCGCGACGCCACCGGCATGGTCGGGCTGCGTGCTGAGATCAGCGGCTCGGACCTGTACCTGACCATCGTGGACCACGGCAGCTGGGAACCCCGTGCCGAGGTTCCGGATCCCGTGCGCGGGCGGGGACTGGCGATCATGCGCGCCCTGGTGCGCGACGTCGAGATCACCACCGGCGCCGACGGGACCCGTGTCGCGATGCGCGCCGAAATCGCTTCGGCGCCAACGCGTTCGGAGACGACCGCAGGGCGCGACCGGGGATAGTCCGTTAATCCGCCAGGAGAGCGGGTATGCGGAATACGGAAGGCGGCCGAGGCGAGCGCCGCGGCGGGACTTTTCGGGCCCGCACCCGGGTTGTACCGGTGCGAGACTGGGGGCGGGGACCCGATCCGAAGGAGGAAGCGTGACCGACACGCGCAAGGCGATTCTGGCAGGCGGATGCTTCTGGGGTATGCAGGAGCTGATCCGCAAGCAGCCGGGTGTGATTTCCACGCGCGTCGGATACACCGGCGGGCGCAACGATCACCCCACCTACCGCAACCATCCGGGCCACGCCGAGGCCGTGGAGATCGTCTACGACCCCGCGCGCACCGACTACCGGGCGCTGCTCGAGTTCTTCTTCCAGATCCACGATCCGTCGACGAAGGACCGCCAGGGCAACGACATCGGCAGCAGCTATCGGTCCGCGATCTTCTATCTCGACGACGAGCAGAAGGCGATCGCGCTCGACACCATCGCCGATGTGGATGCCTCCGGTCTGTGGCCGGGCAAGGTGGTCACCGAGGTGACCCCGGCGTCCGATTTCTGGGAGGCCGAACCCGAGCATCAGGATTACCTGCAGCGCTATCCGGAGGGCTACACCTGCCACTTCCCACGGCCGGGCTGGAAGCTGCCCAAGCGCGCCGCGACCTCGCAGTAGGCCGTCATGTCGGATCGCACCCGTCACTCACGTATCGGCAACCCGCTGTCCGCTCTCGGACGGGCGATCGCGCGGATCCCGTGGGTGATGCGCACCGGTCCGGTCGTCGTCGTCCTGGAACGCATCATCCGCCGGCTCACCGGCGGCCGGCACGGAGTGCTCGATCTGGCGGGTCTGCCGTCGATGGAGTTGACGGTGCGCGGACGTAAATCCGGGTTGCCGCGGACGGTGTCGCTGCTGTACGTCCCGGATGGGCCCGAGCGGTATCTGCTGATCGGGTCCAACTGGGGGCGGCCGGAGCATCCGTCCTGGTCGGCGAATCTCGCCGCGGCCTCCGATGCCGAAATCCACAGCGGCGGTAAGCGAATCAAGGTGCGGGTCCGGCAGCTGAGCGGCGCCGAACGCGAGGAGGCGTGGGCCCGCGCGGTGGCCTATTGGCCCGGATACACCATGGAGCAGCGGCTGGCGGGCGCGCGCCGGTTCCGGCTGTTCGAACTGACGCCCATCTGAGCCGGGTTCGATCGTCCGCACCGGCCGGTTTCGCTCCCGCGACGAGCCGACCTGCTGGACAATGGGGCCGAGCCGACGATGTGCGGCCCGGCCCCAGGCGCCGCCGGAACGCACGGTGCGGACCGAGCGGCGACGGGTGAGATGCGGATGCGATCAGGACACGACAGTGCTCTGCTGCGGCGACGCGCGGCACTGGAACGGCAGTGGGCGCGTTGGGTTCCGAGCCCGCGCGATCTCCCGGCGAGCCCGGCCGTCTGTCCTCTCGAATCCGGCCCCGCCGCCTCCGACGCACCGGATGCCGACGCCCCCGATGCCGAGGCGGCGCAGCCCCGGGCCGATGTGGCGCAGTCCTGGGTGCGCTCGCGCGCGTTCGTCGATCCGGCCACCGACTGCGCGCCCGCCGTGGCCGGCGATGTCGCGTCGAAATGGGCCGATTCGCCGCTGCGCGGCCCCATCGCCGAACTCTCCGATCAGCTGCACAGCATCACCCACGACGCCGGATTCGTCGCCGCCGTCACCGACGAAGCGGGAACCATCCTGTGGTCCGACGGCGGCCAGGTGATGCGCCGCCGCGCCGAGCGGGTCGGTTTCACGCCCGGCGGTCGCTGGGACGAGAACCACATGGGCACCAACGCGCTGTCCCTGGCGTTGCACACCGGCCGCCCGAGCAGCGTGTTCTCCGCCGAACATCTGGTCGAGGCACTGCACGGCTGGGTCTGCTACTGCGCGCCGATCCGCGCTGCCGACGGCCGCCAGCTCGGTGTGCTGGATCTGTCCACCACCTGGGATCGCTCGCACCCGCTGGCCATGTCCACGGTGCTGTCGCTCACCGCGGCGGTGGAGGCGAAACTGCAAGGCGGCGTGGCGAATACGGCACCCGGGGTGCGACTGGAATGTCTCGGCGGCGCCGCGCTGACCCGGGGCGGGCGGCCGCTGCGCCTGCGCCGCCGGTTGCTCGAGATCCTCACCCTGCTCGCCCTCGAGCCCGACGGCTACACACCGGAACGGTTGCAGCTGGCCGTCTACGGCGACCGGCCCACCGGTTCCAGCACACTCAAGGCCGACGTCTCGCATCTGCGCCGCGCCACCGGCGGCGATATCAGCAATCGGGTCTATCGGCTGACCACACCGGTGTCCTGCGATGCGACCGATATGCTCGCCGCCCTGGCCGCCGGGGATACCGCCACCGCCGTGCGGCTGTATCGCGGCCCGCTGCTGCCGGGCTCGCAGACCCCGGGCGTCGTCGAATGGCGCGAATATCTGGAGGTCGGTATCCGCACCGCGGTGCTCTCGGCCGGCGAGGCCGAATACGCGCTGGACTACGGCGCCAAAGCGCCCGGTGACATCGAGATCCACGAACACGCGCTGCGGCTGCTGCCCGCTCGCGACGCGCGCCGCGCGGTTGCCGTCGCGCGCTTGCACAGCGCACTGCGAAGCTGATGGCGACGCGCCCCGCGGCATTCAACCTTGTGCCAACCCTCGGGGCTCATAGTGGTCCACATCACGACGTCCCCTGTCGTGATGCGACCCTTCGTGACTCATCGAGGAGCACCCGTCATGATCTACGCCAAGCCCGGCGCCGAAGGCAGCATCGTCTCCTACGCCGACCGCTACGACAATTTCATCGGTGGCGAATGGACGGCACCGGTCGAGGGCAGATACTTCGAGAATCCGTCGCCGGTCGACGGGGAGACCTTCTGTGAGGTGGCCCGGTCGTCGGCTGCCGATGTGGAGTTGGCGTTGGATGCCGCGCACGGCGCCGCCGACGCGTGGGGTGCGACCTCGGCCGCCGATCGCGCCAACATCTTGAACAAGATCGCCGATCGGATCGAGGCGAATCTCGACCGGCTCGCCGTCGCCGAAACCTGGGACAACGGCAAACCGGTCCGCGAAACCCTGGCCGCGGACCTGCCTTTGGCGGTCGATCACTTCCGCTACTTCGCCGGCGCCATCCGCGCCCAGGAAGGCGGTGTCAGCGAAATCGACGCCGACACCATCGCCTACCACTTCCACGAACCCCTCGGCGTGGTCGGCCAGATCATCCCGTGGAACTTCCCGATCCTGATGGCGACCTGGAAGCTGGCCCCGGCACTGGCCGCCGGCAACGCGGTCGTGCTCAAGCCCGCCGAGCAGACCCCGGCCTCGATCATGAAGGTGGTCGAGCTGATCGCCGATCTGCTCCCGCCGGGAGTTCTCAACGTGGTCAACGGTTTCGGCGTCGAAACCGGCAAGCCGCTGGCATCCAGCCCCCGCGTGGCCAAGGTCGCGTTCACCGGTGAAACCACCACCGGCCGGCTGATCATGCAGTACGCCAGCGAGAACATCATCCCCGTCACCCTCGAACTGGGCGGCAAGAGCCCCAACATCTTCCTGCCCGACGTGATGGCCGCCGACGACGCGTTCCTCGACAAAGCGGTCGAGGGCTTCGTGATGTTCGCGCTCAACCAGGGCGAGGTGTGCACCTGCCCCTCGCGCGCGCTGATCCACTCCTCGATCTACGACGAGTTCATGGCACGCTGCCTGGAACGGACCAAGGCCATCGTCAGCGGCAGCCCGCTCGACAGCGACACCATGATCGGCGCCCAGGCCAGCAACGACCAGTACGAAAAGATCCTGTCCTACATCGACATCGGCCGCAAAGAGGGCGCCGAGGTCCTCACCGGCGGCAGCCAGCGCAAGGTCGACGGCCTGCCGGGCGGGTTCTACGTCGAGCCGACCATCTTGAAGGGCACCAACGACATGCGGGTCTTCCAGGAGGAGATCTTCGGCCCCGTCGTCGCGGTCACCACCTTCGACTCGACCGAGGAAGCCCTCGCGATCGCCAACGACACCCTCTACGGCCTCGGCGCCGGAGTATGGAGCCGCGACGGCAACACCGCCTACCGGCTCGGCCGCGGCATCAAAGCCGGCCGGGTATGGACCAACTGCTACCACGCCTACCCCGCACACGCCGCCTTCGGCGGCTACAAGAAGTCCGGCATCGGCCGCGAGAACCACCGCATGATGCTCGACCACTACCAGCAGACCAAGAACCTGCTGGTCAGCTACTCACCGAACAAACTCGGCTTCTTCTGATGGGTACCCGCGTCGACCTGACCGAGGCCGCGGAGTCGTTGCTGGACAACCTGATTCGACAGCACGGCCCGGTCATGTTCCATCAGTCGGGTGGCTGTTGCGACGGTAGCGCGCCGATGTGCTTCCCGCGCGGGGAATTCCGCGTGGGCGCCTCGGATGTGCTGCTCGGCCGGGTCGGCGCCGATACTCCGTTCTGGATGAGCGCCGATCAGTACGAGTACTGGAAGCACACGTTTCTCACCGTCGATGTGGTGTCCGGGCGGGGGAGCGGATTCTCGCTCGAAGCTCCCGAGGGGGTGCGGTTCCTGATCCGGTCCCGGCTGCTCACCGATGACGAAGTGGCCGAACTCGATTCCGAGCCGCCGCCGCTCACCGGGGCGGAGGCGATGAGCTGACCGACGCCGCCGGCGAGGCGGATCCGCGGGTGCACACGGCCCGCAGATCCGTCTCGCCGCGGTGCGTGCGGCGTATTCTGGCCGGGATCGTTCGCGAGTATCCGTATCGAGGTGCCGCTCCAGAAACAGTGCCCGGCCCGCGGCATCGGTGACGAGAGGGGCCGCATGTCGGCGCGTACGGCATTGTTCATCACCTGCGTCAACGACGTCATGTATCCGGGAACCGGCCGGGCGGCGGTGGCCTTGCTGCGCCGGCTCGGCGTCGAGGTCGAATTCCCGATGGCCCAGAGTTGTTGCGGCCAGATGCATGCCAACACCGGGTATCGGGCCGACACCGCGAAAATGGCCCGGCATTTCGTCTCGGTGTTCGGTGACTACGACCGGATCGTCGTGCCGTCCGCCTCGTGCGGCGCCGCGCCGCGCGAGTTCTACCGGGTGGTGGCCGAGCAGGTCGGTGACTCCGGGCTGGCTCGCGATGCCGAGGCGCTGCTCCCCAGAATCCGGGAGCTGACCGAATTCCTCACCGACGACCTGGATGTCGTCGACGTGGGCGCCTATTTCCCGCATCGGGTGACCTACCATCCGACCTGCCATTCGCTGCGCGTGCAGCGCATCGGCGACCGGCCGTACCGATTGTTGCGGGCGGTGGCCGGATTGGAGCTGATCGAATTGCCCGCGGCCGACGAATGCTGCGGATTCGGTGGCACGTTTTCGGTGAAGAACGCCGCCGCCTCCGGCGCGATGAACGCCGACAAGGCCGCCCACGTGCGCGAGACGGGCGCGAGTGTGGTTACGGCCGTGGACAATTCGTGCCTGATGAATATCGGCGGGCGCCTGGCCGCCGACGCGACGCCGGTGCGCGATCTGCATCTGGTGGAAATCCTGGCGCGCACGAAGGCCGACGGGCCGATGCCCGGGCTGCCGGTGGCCGCGGGAGCCCGCTCGTGAGTAAGAATTTCGTGGGCTGGCCCCCGTTCCCGCAGGCCGCGCGCACCGCGACCGCGGACGAACAGCTACGTGCCACTGTGCACCGTGCCACCCACACCATCCGCGCCAAGCGCGACGCCCTGGTGGCCGAACGCCCGGACTGGGAGGAACTGCGCACTGCCGCCGCCGCGGTCAAGGACGATGTGCTGCGCCGTCTCGACACCTATCTGGAGCGATTGGCGGCTGCGGTGGAAGGCGCTGGGGGAGTGGTGCATTGGGCGACGGATGCGGCCGAGGCCAATGCCGTCGTCACCGAATTGGTCCTGGCCACCGGTGAAACCGAGATCGTCAAGGCCAAATCCATGCTGTCGGAGGAGATCGGGCTGGACGAGGCGCTTGCCGCGGCCGGAATCGACACCCGCGAAACCGATCTCGCCGAGATCATCCTGCAACTGGGCGACGATCTGCCCTCCCATATCGTGGTGCCGTCGATGCACCTGAACCGCAGCCGGATTCGCGACATCTTCCGCCGCGAGATGGGCAAGCACGGCCGCCCCGCGCCGGACGATCTGACGGACGATCCGCAGGCGCTCGCCGATGCGTCGCGGCTGCACCTGCGGGAGAAGTTCCTGCGCGCGAAGGTCGGCATCACCGGCGCGAATTTCCTTGTCGCCGATACCGGAACGGTGGTGATGGTGGAGTCGGAGGGCAACGGGCGGATGTGCCTGACCCTGCCGGAGACGCTGATCACGGTGGCCGGCATCGAGAAGGTGATTCCGAGCTGGCGCGACCTGGAGATCTATCTGGAGTTGCTGGCCCGCAGCGCGACCGGGGAGCGGATGTCGCCGTATGTGTCGACCTGGACCGGCGTCACCGCGCAGGACGGTCCCTCGGCCTTCCACCTGGTCCTGGTCGACAACGGGCGCACCCGCGCCCTGCGCGACGAACTCGGGCGGGAAGCGTTGCGCTGCATCCGGTGTGGCGCCTGCATGAATATCTGCCCGGTCTACGAACGCACCGGCGGACAGGCCTACGGGTCGGTTTATCCGGGGCCGATCGGCGCCATCCTCAACCCGTTGCTGAAGGGTGCCGACGATCCGCAGACCGCCGCGCTGCCGTATGCCTCCGCGCTGTGCGGGGCCTGCGACGACGTCTGCCCGGTCGGCATCGATATCACCGGGAATCTGCTGGCCCTGCGCCACCGGGTGGCCGAGGGTGAGGCGGCGGTGAAACATCGCGTCGAACGGGTGGCCTTCGCCGCGATGGCGGGAGTCATGAGCCATCCGGCGCTGTGGGGCGCGGCCGTGCGGTCGGCGGCGCGCATCGGCGTCGCGGTCCCGAAGCGGCATCTGCCCGGTCCGCTGAGCGGGTGGACCGACAGCCGGCGGATACCCGATATTCCGGCCGAATCGTTCCGCCGCTGGTGGGCGCGCACCGAGGGCGGCCGCCACGGCGACGGACCCGGGCCGCGCGACACCGCGAACGAGGACGGGGGCCGGTCGTGAATGCGCGCGAGACGATTCTGCGGCGCATCCGCGAGGCCATCGGCGAACCGGCGGACGCGGTCACCGTGCCGCGTGACTACCTGCGGACCGCGCCGGGCGTCGACCCCGACGATCGCGCCGCGATCCTGGACCTGTTCGAACAGCGACTGCAACGGTATGGGGCGCAGGTTCATCGGACCACGCCGGCAGGGATCGCGACGGCCGTGGATCGGGAACTGCGGCGTGCGTCGGCCCATGTGGTGCTGACGCCACCCGGACTGCCGGACATGTGGACGGCACTGTGGGCGGACCGCTCCGAGCACCGGGTCGTGATCGACGACCCGCCCTTGACCACGCCCGAGCTGGGCGAGATCGACGCGGTCGTGACCACCTGCGCCGCGGCGATCGCGCAATCGGGCACGATCGTGCTCGACGGCGACGCCGGCCAGGGCCGCCGCGCGCCCACGCTCGTGCCCGACTGTCACATGTGCGTGGTTCACGCGGAGCAGGTGAAATCCGCGCTGCCGGAGGTTGTTCCGCGTCTCGACCCGCGCCGCCCGACCACCTGGATCAGCGGTCCGTCGGCGACCGTGGATATCGAGATGACCCGCGTGCAGGGCGTGCACGGGCCCCGGCGGTTGATCGTCGTCCTGGTCGAATGAGGGGCGGGAACATCGTGAAGGTGACGGGGCCGGGTGAGCTGGCGGCGCGGATCGTGCGCGCGGCGGATGATGCGGGCGGACGCCGGTACCTGGTCGGTGTCGCCGGACCGCCGGGAGCGGGAAAGTCCACGCTGGCACAGGCTTTGGTGGATGCGGTGCGGAGGTCGGGAGTGTCCGCAGAGGTGGCGGGGATGGACGGATTCCATCTGAGCTCGGCACTGCTGCGAGATGCCGGCGCGCTCGCCCGCAAAGGGCAGCCCGATACCTTCGATGTGGCGTCGTTCGTCGCCCGGCTGCGGCGGTTGCGCGACAGTGCGATCGGCGTGCCGGTGCCGTGGCCGGTCTACGATCGGGCCCGCCACGACCCGGTCGCGGATGCGGTGGTCTTCACCGGCGAACGGGTCGCGATCGTGGAAGGGAACTACCTTCTGCTGGATCGGCCGGGATGGCGGGAGGTGCGGGAATATCTCGACGAGGTCTGGTACCTCGATGCCGAGGAAGCGGTCATCGAACAGCGCCTGCTGCGCCGGCATCTGCGCGGCGGTAAATCGCCGGATCGGGCAGAAGCCATGGTGGCCGGCAGCGATCTGCCGAATGCCCGTCTCATCGCGCGGACCGCGGACCGAGCCGACCTCGTGCTGCGCGCGGTCTCGGGCGGCTACCTCATTCGCCCGGGTCGGTGAGCCTGTCCCGGGGTGCGCGGCTCACCGAGCCGGTCTCCCCATGCGCGGGTGCCGAAGAACCGGCACGACAGGGTGGCGACCGCGGCGGCGCGGGTGAGCGCGTCGGCGAAGTCGTGGCCGCGCGAGTGGTAGGCGCAGAACGCGCCGTGCAGAATGTCCCCGGCGCCGAGCGTATCCGCGCCGTCCACCTCGCCCACCGCGATCTCGCCCCGAATCCCATTGGCGGAGTGTAGGATCGGTTGCTGTCCGCGAGTGACGGCCACCGCCCGGACCCCGATCCGGTGCAGGTGGTCGAAGACGTCCTCGGCGCCCGGCGGCGCGAACGAGGCCGAGCAGATCGCGATGTCGACCAGCGGCAGCAGTTGCGCGTGTTCGGGCTTCCAGCGTCCCCCGTCGAGCACCACCGGAACTCCCGCGTCGCGCGCCACCCGTGCGATGCCGAGGGCCAGTTCGATGTGATGCCCGTCGACGAGCACCACCGGCGCCTCCCGGACGAGATCGGCGAATGCGTGGTCGAACGGCGCCTCGATCCCCGAACCGTCCAGCGAGACAATGGTTCTCGTCCCGGCACCGGCCGCGACCACGATGGACGAGATCGGCGGCGGATCGGTGCGCCGCGCCGTGGTGTCGACGAGGTCCACGCCGTGGGACCGCAGATCGTCGCGGATCAGCGCGGTGAGCGGATGCCGGCCGACGGCGGTGAGCAGCCGGGCCCCGCCGGTCAGTATCGCGCACGCCACCGCGGCATTGGCGGCCGGTCCGCCGGCGCCCAGAAATTGGTCGCGCGCACGGGTTTTGGTGTCCTCGGCCGGATAGGCGTCGACGGCGTAGGCGAGGTCGACGGTGGTGAGACCGACGAAGAGGGGGACGTTCATCTCATCCCTTCCGCGCCAGTGCGGCCGGACGCATCATGAGCGGGCCGACGAACCGCTCCACCGTCCGGCGTTCCGCGGCGGCGTCGGGCAGCGGCCAGGTGAGCAGCGACAACACCACCCTTACGATCCACTGTGCGGCATCGTCGTCCGCGGCGATTCCGGTGAGCGCGGTGGCGATGCCGCGCAGTTCGGGCGTGGCCACCACCTGGTCGCCGGTGGCGCCCGCACCGGCCAGGAACGCCGACAGGGTGGGTTCGGCGCGGATCGCCGCGAGGGAGGCGAGGACGGCCTCCACCACGCGCCGCGGGCCGCGCAGCGGTGCCACGGTCGCCGCCACGCGTTCGGCGATATCCCGCGCCGCCGAGGCCGTCACGATCCGGACCAGTTCCGGCTTACCGCCGACGTGCCGGTACACGGTGGCCCGGGAGCAGCCCACGCGTTCGGCCACGTCGTCGATGCTCACTCGCTCTATTCCGCGTTCCAGGAAGAGGTCGGCGGCCGCCGCCTCGATGCGCGAGCGGGCGACGGTGCGCCGGACCCCGCCCGCAAGCCAGTCCACCTCGGTGGTTCGCATCGCCGGATACGATCCCTTCACTCTGCGGCGTCTCGAGACGAGACGATATAGCGCTATTGTCTCACGTTTGCCTTCTCTCGGTATATGCCTGTGAAGTGCGTAGACAACGGCGGTCCACGTGTTCGGGCTTGTCGGCGAACGCGCGGAGGCGGCCTTCCGCGTCTCACTGTGCGACACCGATTGACACTCGTCTCCACCGCGCGCACGGTGAGCGCACCCGTTCCCGGAGGGAGTTCACCGATGACCATCACAGTGCCGGACGGATCCGAACTGTTCCTGTCCGCCCGTCTCGACGATCCGTACCCGCTCTACGACCGCCTGCGCGACGAGGCGCCGGTCTACCGGGTGCCCGGCACCGGCTTTCACCTGGTGTCGTCGTGGGATCTCGTGACCGAAGCGGCCGCCCGCACCACCGAGTTCTCCTCCCACCTCACCGCGGTACTGCTGCGTCATCCGGGAGCCGCCGCCACCGCCTTCGATCTCGACGGCGGCGGTCGCGCGGTGCATGTTCTCGCCACGGCCGACGATCCGTCCCACGCCGTTCACCGCAAACTCGTCTCGAGTGTGCTGGCCGGACGCATCCGGGAACTCGCGCCGATGGCCGACGATCTGGTCGACCGGCTCTGGTCGGAACACGTGCGCGACGGCCGCATCGATTGGGCCGCCGAGATGGCCGACCGCCTGCCGCTCGCCCTCGTCGCGGCAGTGATCGGGCTGCCCGGCGACGATGTGCCACAACTGCTCGAATGGGCCTACGACAGCACCGAAATGCTCGGTGCCGTGGTGGACGCGCACCGTCTCCCGCGACTGGTGCAGTCGGCGGCACTGCTCGCCGGCTACCTCGCCGAACAGCTGCGGCGGACGCGGGGCGCGGCGGAACCCGACGGTCCGCCACGCACCGTGCTCGACGCGCTGGCCCGCGCGTGCCGCGCCGGCACGCTCACCGAGGAGGTCGCGGTGCTGATTCTCGTTCAACTGGTCGGCGCCGGCGGCGAATCCACCGCCGGCCTGATCGCCTCCGCGGCCCGAATTCTGGCCACCCGCAGCGATATTCAGCACCGGCTGCGCGCCGAACCGCACCTGATTCCCGCCTTCCTGGACGAGGTGCTGCGCCTCGAATCCCCGTTTCGCGGCCACTACCGCCACGTCACCATCGATACCCGTCTCGGGGAGGTGTCCCTGCCCGCCGGAAGCCATCTCCTGCTGTTGTGGGGCGCGGCCAATCGCGATCCGGCGATCTTCCCGGAACCGGCCGCTGTCGAGCTGCACCGTCCGAATATCAAGTCGCACACCGCCTTCGGCCGCGGGCTCCACTTCTGCGTCGGCTCGGCCCTGGCGAAACTGGAAGCCCGCACCGCGATCACGACCCTCCTCGACCGCAGCACCGACATCCGCCTCGCCGCACCGCCGCAGTGGACCCCGAGCATCCTCGTGCGCCGCCACACCACCCTGCCGCTGCTCATTCGCGGTGCGGAATAGGACACCCGTCGCCACGGGTTGTCGCGAACACAGACCCGACTCGCGAAAGGACCGTCGATGCCGACCATGACCCGTACCGAGCGTGAGAAGTTCCTCGCCGAATTGCACGTGGGGGTGATCGCCGTCGAGCGGCCCGATCGGGCGCCGCTGGCGGTGCCGATCTGGTACGGGTACGAGCCCGGCGGGGAGGTCGTGCTGTGGACCGACGCCGGGACGCTGAAGGAGCGGCTCATCCGGGCCGCCGGGCGGTTCTCGATCACCGCGCAGGTGGAACAGCCGCCGTACCGGTATGTCACCGCCGAGGGCTCGGTCACCGCGATCGACGCGGCGTCGCCCGAGGTGGTCCGCGCGATCGCGGTGCGCTATCTGGGACCCGAGGAGGGGGCCGCATTCGCCGAGCAGAACCTCGGCCCGGACTCGGTGGTGATCCGGATGCGGCCCGAACGGTGGCTGAGCACCGACTACTCGAAGCAGTAGCGCGCCGAACGCCGGGAGCAGTGATGTCGCCTCGGCCGCCCCCCGCCGCCGCACTCACACGGCGAGCGCCGACTTGTTGTACTCCTCGAGCAGCCCTGCCGCGTAATTGCGCCGGTCGTTGGTCGAAAGGCCCGCGCTCTTCTCGTAGTACCTGTCGAAGGCCTCGGCCACGGTCCGGGCGTCGTTGGGGTTCGCGGTGACGGCATTGTTCGCCTGCTGATAGTCGCCACCGCGCAGTTCCTGAACCATGTAATCCAGATGGGTATGCCAGTCGCCGATATTCTCACCGGGCCTCTGCGCGAAGGCCTGGAGGCCGGAAAGCCGGTTGAAACGCCACTGGAACAGGCCCTTTGCCGATCCGTTGTCGCCGGTGGCGGAAACGTCGAATCCCGACTCGAATTTCGCGTTGGCGACGATGCCGGCGGCCTGCGCCGGTGTGAAGTGGTAGGTATCGATGAGGTACTTCATCATCGCCATCGCGGTGGGCTTTTCCGTGGTCGGAATGATCGCGGTACCCATGGATCCGGACTGGCCGCTCCACGGAGTGCTTCCGTTGTATCCCGCCGGAGTGGCTCCCGCGGAGGGACTCGAACCGGGCGACACAGCCGGTATCGGATTGCCGGTGGAGGACGGCGGGGCGTCGCTCTTGATCTTCAGCGCCGCGGCCGCGGCCTGGTCGGAGACACCGTGGACTTTGTCGTATGTCGTGCCGACGGTCTCCCACACGCCCTTGAACAGGCCGTCGATGATGTCCCTGGGCAATTCCTTGTGGGAGGTGCCGTCCTTGTCCTTCACCGTCCGCACGGATTTGAAGGAGGCGTCGATCTTCGTGTTGAGTTCTCCCACCGCGGTATCGACGGCCCCGTAAGCCTCGGTCACGGCATCGCCGATGCCCGCGGTTCGCACCACGATGCCCGCGTCCTTGCGCTGGATGCCGGACGTCGCCGTGTGCATCTGGCTCTTGTGATCGCTGTACTTGTCGATCATCGCCGACTCGTCCTCGGGATTGGCGATTCCCTGGCCGCGCAACATTCCGCGCAGGTCGGGCGCCTTCGACGGCGTGCCCGAACCGAGCAGCCGAACCTGTTCCTGGATAACCCCTTCCGCGGCGCTGAAAAGCGCTTTCAAGCCCGCCGGCGCACAGTCCGGGAGCTCGTGCAGATCGCCCAGTCGGCTGGTGCCATCGGAGCTCATCGGGGCCTCGCTCTCAACCAGGCAGAGTCGACACGCGTCGGTGACCGGACTTCCCGGAACGGGAGGGAGGTCGTCGACCTTCGGCGACACGGTATTTCGTGTGCGCCGCCGGCGCCGACCCGGTGGTGCCCACCGACATCACTGCCGGAAGCATAAGGGTGGCGTCGGGAGGCTTTACTCCCGTTGCTGGGAAGAGATCCGTGCCGTTCCTACTCCGTCGCGCATTTGGACCATTTGTTGAACGGTCCCGACACCCCGTAGTTGTCCTGTGCGCTGCTGATGGCCTTGGATTCGGCCTCTTCGGCGGTGGTGCCCCAGGTGGAGGCCCAGCCGTTGTTCTGGCCGACCACCACCGCCACGCAGGCGTTGCGCGCCCACGCGGCCGGCTGTGCGCAACCGGGGCAACGGGTTTGGACCTGGTTGGTGGCGTCGTCGGAGCTGACCGTGCTGCGCGCCCAGGTCACCTTGCCGGTATCGACGTCGTAGCCCGCGGCGATCCAGACGTCGGCCGGGGTCGGCGGAGGCGGCGGGGGAGCGTTGCGGGTGGTCTCGCGGGTCGTGGGCGCGGTCGAGGTCGAATACGTCGGCGAGGGGCCGGCGCTCGTGGACCGGTCGGCGGCCGCATCGGTATCGTTGTTCTTGTTGTGGTTGTGCACCACGATCACCGCGACGACCGCGCCCAGGACCAGGACCGCCACGACCACTGCCGCGACGATTGCCAGCACCTTGCCGCCACCCGAATTCGGTTGCGGCGCACCCGGATAGGGGTAGGGCTGCGCGCCGCCGTACTGCGGGTCGGGATACGGCTGCGGATACGGTTGCGCGCCCGGATATCCGCCTTCGGGGTAGCCGCCCGGCGGATATGCCTGTCCGTACATCGGGGGCTGATTCGGGTCCCCGGGATACGGCACGCCGGCGGGATATCCCTGTCCCGCATGCACGGTGGGATCCTGGGAACCGGGCGGCGGCCCCGGTTGCCCGCCGGGATAGGCCTGGGTCGGCGGCGCCGGCTGCCCGGGGTAGGCCTGGGTCGGCGGGGCGGGCTGTCCCGGGTAGGCCTGGGTCGGCGGAGCCGGTTGCTGCTGGCCGGGCCCGCCGGGCTGTGCGCCCGGATCCGGCACGCCGCCGGGGTAGGCCCGGGTCGGCGGCGCCGGGGGTGGGCCCGGCTCGCCGGACGGCGGCTGCTGCGGGGAATCCGAACGATCGTCGGTGGCCATCGCCTACCGCGCCCGGCTCGTCGAAATGCGCTGTGTCGTGGTCGGTGTCGACATCGACCGTGCCCCCGTCCGTGCTGTGAATCGTATCGGCGAGCCACTGTAGCGCATACCTACGACGTCGATATTGCCTGAAATAGCATTCTCAAATTTGGAGAGCAATATTGCCGTTCGCCGTATTCTGTGTGCTTGGAGCCTGAGGCCGGGGACGCCCGAGAGGACAGCATCGTGACCGTGCACGCCGACGACCACAGACAGCC
The DNA here is from genome assembly GCF_001665865.1 of Nocardia sp. 852002-20019_SCH5090214. NCBI lineage: Bacteria > Bacillati > Actinomycetota > Actinomycetes > Mycobacteriales > Nocardiaceae > Nocardia > Nocardia sp. 852002-20019_SCH5090214. Next base: position 88,599 of record NZ_LZMK01000383.1, read on the forward strand.
GCGCTACGACTTCGATCGGCATGCGCCGCAGTACCGCGACAATTTCGACGCGATCACCACCGAGATGCACCGGCAGTGTCCGCTCGCGTGGTCGCCGACCTACGGCGGGCACTGGGTGGCGGCCGGCAGCCGCGAGGTGTTCAGCCTCGCGCGCTCGGAACACGTGTCGAGCGACCACGATCCGAACGGGGAGCGCCGCGGCTACCGCGGCATCACCATTCCGTTTCCCGAGACCGGGAATGTCATCCGCAACGGCATCCTCGAAATGGATCCGCCCGAGCAGCGGCTGTGGCGTCAGGCGCTCAATCCGTATCTGTCGCCGGCCGCGGTGCAGCGCTGGGTGCCGTTCGTCGACGAGGTGGTCCGGGCGAGTCTCGACGATCGGATCGAGAGCGGCCGTATCGATTTCGTCGACGACCTGGCCAATATCGTGCCGGCCGTCCTCACCCTGGCGATGCTGGGCATCCCGCTGCGCAAATGGCAGTTGTACTGCGAACCCGCGCACGCCTCGGTGTACACCCCACCGAATTCGCCCGATATCGAACGGGTTCGGCGCCAGCACGAGGCGATGGGCCTGGATCTGCTGATCAACCTCACCCAGGTGCGCGAGAATCCGCGTCCGGGAATCATCGAGGCGCTGACGCGTCTGGAGATCGACGGCGCCGCGCCGCCGGATATCGAAATCCTGGGCATGCTGGGCCTGCTGATCGGTGGCGGTTTCGACACCACCACCGCGCTGACGGCCCATGCGCTGGAATGGCTCTCGGAGCATCCGGATCAGCGGGCGATCCTCAGCGCCGAACGCGACCTGCTGCTGAACTCGGCGACCGAGGAATTCCTCCGGTACTTCACTCCCGCACCCGGTGACGGCCGCACCATCGCCGCGGATTGCGAATATGCGGGCATCCGGCTCGAGGAAGGGGAGCGGCTGTGGCTGTCGTGGGCGATGGCCAACCGCGACCCGGAACTGTTCCCGGACCCGAACACCGTCGACCTGGATCGGAAGGGCAACCGCCACTTCAGCTTCGGTCTGGGCGTCCACCGCTGCATCGGTTCCAATGTGGCGCGCACGGTGTTCAAGCGCATGCTGGTCGCGGTGCTCGATCGGTTGCCGGATTTCCGGTGCGATCCCGGCGGCGCGGTGCACTACGACACGATCGGCGTGATCCAGGGCATGCGCCATCTGCCGGCCACGTTCACACCCGGCCCGCGGCTGGGCCCCGGACTCGACGAAACCCTGGAGACTCTGCAGCAGGTCTGCGATGAGAAGCGCCTGGCCGAGCCGGTCACCGTCCGTCACGGCAGCGCCGACCTCTGATCGCGAAAGGTGAAGCGGCCCGTCCCGGTTCACCGCACCGACCGCTGCCACCGGCCCGCTGGAACGCCCGTCGAGGGGACGGGCGTCGCCTGCTACCGGATGATCTGCCCGCCGTCCACGTTGAGGATGTGCCCGGTGACCCACGCCGCGTCGTCGGACAGGAGATACAGGCATGCCCCCACCAGATCCTGCGGGGTGCCGATCCGCTTGAGCGGCAGGCGATTCACCATGTCGTTCACGATCGAGCCCGGGGTGACGGTCTGCGTCGCCTCGGTGTTGATCGGTCCCGGCGCGATGGCGTTGATGCGGATGTTGGATCCGCCGAGTTCGACCGCCAGCTGCTGGGTGAGGCTGTTGACCCCCGCCTTGGCGAGGCCGTAGAAGTTCGAATACACCCATGCGGCGGTGGAGGACTGGTTCACGATGGATCCGCCGCCGCCCTTCGACATGTGCTGCCACACCGCGCGGGTCATGTTCAGCGCGCCGTCGAGATTCACGCTCATGAACTTCTTGTAGTAGTCCCACGGCACCGTCAGCAGCAGGTCCAACTTCATCCCGCCGTAGATGGCGGCGTTGTTGACCAGATGGTTGATCGCGCCGAACTCGTTCTGCGTGTAGTCGGCCAGGGTGGTGACCGATTCGGGATCGGAGACGTCGACCGGATGGAAGACCGCGGTGGCGCCGCCGCTGCTGATCTCCTCGGCGACCTGTTTTCCCTTGTCCTCGTTGAGATCCGCGACGACGACGGTGGCGCCCTCGCCGGCCAGTGCCCTCGCGTATTCGGCGCCGATGCCCTGGGCCGCGCCGGTGACGATCGCGACGCGATCGGTGAAACGAGCCATGAGTTGTCTTCTCCTGTCGATAATTCGCGACGAGGTCGCGTGCTGTCTATTTCTGGGCGGTGGCGACGAGCTTGGTTTCGAGGTACTCCTCGAATCCGGCGACACCCAGTTCGCGGCCGATGCCGGACTGCTTGTATCCGCCGAACGGGGCGTCGGCGCTGTACCAGATACCGCCGTTGACGCCCAGGGTTCCGGTCCGGACACCGTTGACCACGTGGTCGATTCGCGCCTGGTCGGTGCCCCACACCTCGCCCGAGAGCCCGTAGGGCGATTCGTTGGCCAGCCGGATGGCGTCGTCGTCGCCGTCGTGCGGGATCACCACCAGCACCGGGCCGAAGATCTCCTCCTGCGCCGCGGTCGAGGTGTTGGACAGTCCGCTGATCAGGGTGGGTTCGATGAAGAACCCGCGGTCGCGATCGGGACTGCCCCCGCCGGTGACGATGGTGCCGCCCTCGGCGCGTGCGATATCGATGTAGCGCTGCACGCGGTCGCGCTGCCGCGCCGAGATGACCGGCCCGCAGACGGTGCCCGGCTCGTTCGGATCACCCGGGACGATGCCGCCCATCGACTTCGCCGCCGCGGCGACCGCCGTGTCGTACTGCTCGCGCGGAACCAGCAGGCGAGTGGTGAGCGCGCAACCCTGGCCGGCGTGGACGCAGACTGTGAACCCCGCGTAGCTCGCCGCGGCGGCCACATCGGTGTCGTCCAGAACGATGAAGGCCGACTTCCCGCCGAGTTCGAGAAAGACCTTCTTCAAGCTCTGCGCCGCACCGGCCATGATGGTCCGGCCCGTCTGCGTCGATCCGGTGAACGAGATCATGTCCACCCGCGGATCGGTGACCAGCTGGGCGCCGAGCTGATGGTCGTCGGAGGTGACGATATTGATCACGCCGGCCGGAATGTCGGTGTGTTCGGCGATCACCGTGCCGACCAGCGCGGCGACCCACGGGGTGTCGGGAGCCGGTTTGAGCACCACGGTGCACCCGGCCGCCAGCGCGGGGCCGAGTTTGGCGAAGTTGATCTGATGCGGGAAATTCCACGGCGTGATGGCGCCGACCACGCCGATCGGCTCCCGGCGCAGCGTGCGCGCCGTCGGGATTCCCATCGGCTTCGCGACGCCGAGATCGCTGACCCACTCGTAACTTTCGGCCAGGTCGGCGAAATAGCCGAGGTCACCGATCGGGCCCTCCAGTTGCGGGCCGCTGGTGAGCATGCGCGGGGCGCCCACCTCGGCGATGGTGATCTCGCGCAGTTCCTCGATGTTGTCGCGCAGCGCGTCGCGCAGTTGCCGCAGGCACCGGGCGCGGAACGCGTGATCGCGCGACCACTCGGTGTTGTCGAAGGCCGCGCGGGCGGCGGCGATGGCCGCGTCCATATCGGCGGCGTCGGCATTGGCGGCCTGGCCGAGGATCTCCTCGGTCGCCGGATTGACCGTCGCGAACACCCCCGCGCCGCCGGCGACCAGTTTGCCGTCGATCAGAAGCCGGGATCCCTCGCCTGGGGGGAGCAGTTTCGTCATTCGCCTCTCCGATAGGGCTGTCTGGACACCTGTACGGAATATAGTTTGGACGGAGCTGTGAATACAAGAACGTGTTGCAGACCGATCGAATCGGCGAGAGGCGGTACCGGCGATGACCGGAGATGCGGCGGTGGCCGGTAAGGCGGCGATCGTGGTGGGCGGCGGCAGCGGCATCGGCCGGGCCGTCGCCGTCGAACTGGCGCGCCAGGGCGCGGGGGTGGTGGTCAATTCCCGGAGCGAGGCGGCGGTGGCCGCGGTGGTGGACGACATTCGCGCGGCGGGCGGTCGTGCCGTCGCGGTCGCGGGCTCGGCCGCGGACGAAACGATCGCGGACGCGCTGGTGAGCCGGTGCGTCGAAAGTTGCGGTGCCGTCGACGTTCTCGTCAACTGTGCCGGCATCGCCGAACCCGCGCACTCCTCGATCCTCGATATCTCCACCGCGGACTGGCGAGCCCAGCTCGATTCCCACCTGACCACGGTGTTCAACACCTGCCGCGCGGTGGCGCCGCTGATGGTGGCTCGTGGCGCCGGCTCGATCGTCAACACCGGCTCGTTCGCCTATCTCGGCGACTACGGCGGTACCGGCTATCCGGCCGGAAAAGGCGCGGTCGCGAGCCTGACGCTGGCCATGGCCGCGGAGCTGAAAGAGCACGGTATCCGGGTGAACGCGATCTGTCCGGGGGCCAGGACGCGACTGTCCACCGGACCGGAATACGAGGCGAAGATCGCCGAGCTGCGCGAGCGGGGGCTGCTCGACGAGTTCACCGCGCAGTCGTCGCTGGACGCGCCGCCGCCCGATTACGCGGCCGCGCTGTATGTCTATCTCGCCTCCGACCTCGCCACCGCGACGGGCGAGATCTTCGTTGCGGCAGGCGGATTCGTCGGTCGCTTCGCCCGGCCGAAGCTCGAGTCGATCGGTTATCGCGACCATGCGGAAACTCCGCCGTGGTCGGTGGCCGAGCTGCGGCCGCTGTTCGGCGAGGGATCGTGAAGCCGATGGTGGCGCTCGAGCTCGCCCATTGTCCGGATTCCGGTCCGGTGGTAGCGTCCAGACACATGTCCAGTCCTGTGTCTCGGTTGGCGGTGTGCGGATGAGGCTTCATGTGAACGCGTTATATTTCGAGAGGTGGGTGTGATGACTGTGGCATCTGCGCAACCGGTCGTATTCGATCCCTACGACTACCGCTTCCACGAGGATCCGTATCCGGTGTATCGGCGGCTGCGCACGGAGGCGCCGCTGTACTACAACCCGGACCTGGACTTCTGGGCGCTGTCGCGCCACGCCGACGTGACGGCCGCATTCCGCGACGCCACCCGTCTGTCCAGCGCCAACGGCGTCTCCCTGGACCCGGCCGCGTGGGGCCCGCACGCGCACAAGACCATGTCTTTTCTCGCCATGGACGATCCGCGCCACCTGCGCATGCGCCAGCTGGTCAACAAGGGCTTCACGCCGCGCCGGATCGCAGGTATGGGCGATCGGATCCGGGAACTGACGTTGCAGCACCTGGAACCCGCGCTCGAGCAGGGCAGTTTCGACTGGATCGAGGATTTCGCGGGCAAGCTGCCCATGGACGTCATCTCCGACATGATGGGCGTGCCCGAACCCGATCGCGCCGAGATCCGCCGGATGGCCGACCTGGTGGTGCATCGCGAGGAGGGTGTGCTCGACGTGCCGGAGGCGGCCATCGAGGCCTCGCTGAATCTGGTCGTCTACTACTCCGACATGGTCGCCCAGCGCCGCCGCAGCCGCACCGAGGACCTGACCTCGGCGCTGCTCGACGCGGAGATCGACGGTGACAAACTCACCGACGACGAGATCATCGGCTTCATGTTCCTCATGGTCGTGGCCGGAAACGAGACCACCACCAAACTGCTCGGCAACGCGCTGTACTGGGCCGGCCGCAACCCCGAACAGTTCGCCAAGGTCGTCGCCGACGGCGACCTGGTGCCGGACTGGGTCGAGGAGACGCTGCGCTACGACAATTCGAGTCAGATGGTGGCGCGCTCCTCGGTCGTCGATGTGCCGTTCGAACACGGGGTGATCCCCGCCGGTTCGAAGGTGGTGTTGCTCATCGGCTCCGCCAATCGCGACGACGCGGTCTTCACCGACGGCGATCGCTACGACATCGAACGCACCGACAAGAGCGCGCTGGCCAGTTTCGGCGGCGGCGTGCACTTCTGCCTGGGCGCGCATCTGGCCCGGCTGGAGACGGTTGTCGCCCTGCGCGAGTTCGCTTCCCGCGTCCGGGAGTACTCGATCGACGAGTCCGCCATGGAGCGGGTGCATTCGACCAATGTCCGGGGGTTCGCGAAACTCCCTGTCACCGTGGAGGTTTCATAGTATGCCGCGTTTCGATCCGCACCCGGATGTGCGACCGGTTCTCATCGCCGGGGCGTCGTCGGGAATCGGCGCCGCGACCGCGATCATGCTGGCCGAGGCCGGATTCCCGGTGGCGCTCGGTGCGCGCCGGGTGGAGACCTGCCGCGAACTGGCCGACAAGATCACCGCCAACGGCGGCACCGCCTTCGCGGGTTCGCTCGACGTGACCGACGATGCCTCGGTCGACGCCTTCGTCACCGCGGCCGAGGAGGCGCTGGGGCCCATCGAGGTCGCGGTATCCGGCGCCGGGGACATCGAATTCGGTCTGGCCTACGAAATGGAACCGCAGACCTTCCTGAAGCAGGTCGACGTCCATCTGGTGGGTGCGCAACGGCTGGCCCATCGCATCCTGCCGGGCATGATCTCCCGGCGCCGCGGCGATTTCGTCTTCATCGGCTCCGACTGCGCCGACCAGGTCCGCCCCCGCAACGGCGCCTACAACGCCGCCAAGACCGGACTCGAGGCGATGGCCCGCCAGCTGCGAATGGAGTTGGAGGGCACCGGTGTTCGCGCCTCGATCGTGCGGCCGGGCGCGACCCAGACCGGAATGGGGATGAACGCCGCACCCGAGCAGGTCGGCCCACTGCTCGACGACTGGGTGAAATGGGGCTTCGCCCGCCACCCCTTCTTCCTGCGCGCCTCCGACCTCGCCGCCGCGATCGCCGCGGTGGTCAACACACCGCGCGGCGCGCATCTGGTGCTGGTCGAGGTGCAGCCGGAAGCCCCGTTGCGCGAGCCGGACCAGGCCGATAAGGAGGCACAGAGCTGATGCGTATCGAAGTGGATCTGGACCTGTGTCAGGGCCACGCGATGTGCCAGGCCGAGGCGCCGGACTACTTCGACGTGCCCAAACACGGCAAGGTCGAAATCGTGCGGCCCGAGGTGGACGAGGCCGACCGCGCGGATGTGGAGAACGCGGTGCGGTACTGCCCGACCCAGGCGCTCTCGATCGTGCGGGACCAGTGATGGGCGCGGCCGTCCGGGAAGGGGAGCGTTCGTGATCAGGGTGATCCAGTGGGCGACCGGTGGAGTGGGTCGCGCCGCGATCGAAGGCGTCCTCGACCATCCGGAGCTGGAACTGGTGGGCGCCTGGGTGCACAGCCCCGACAAGGACGGCGTCGATCTCGGCACCCTGGTGGGGCGTGAGCCCATCGGCGTCACCGCCACCACCGACGCCGAGGCCCTGCTCGCCCTCGACGCCGACTGCGTGATCTACAGCCCGGTCTTCGCCGATACCTCGGTGCTGCGCGCGATCCTGCGTTCGGGCAAGAACGCCGTGACCCCGCTGGGCTGGTTCTATCCCCGGCAGCGCGACCGCGAGAAGTTCGACGCGGTCTGCGCCGAGGGCGGAGTCACGTTGCACGGCACCGGAATTCACCCCGGCGGCCTCACCGAACGGTTGCCGCTGGTGGTCTCCGCGCTGTCGGGTTCGGTGACCGGCGTCCGAGCCGAGGAATTCTCCGATATCCGCACCTACGGCGCTCCGGATGTGGTGCGGCACTGGATGATGTTCGGCGCCGATCCGGAGAAGGCCGCGGGAAGCACCGTCGCGGCGATGCTGGCCGGCGGCTACAGCCAGTCGGTGTGGATGATTGCCGACGAACTGGGATTCGATCTGGATCCCGATATCCGCACCACGCACGACATCGCGGTCGCCACCGCGCCGATCGACTCACCGATCGGCGTCATCGAGCCGGGACAGGTTGCGGCCCAGCGCTTTCGGTGGGAAGGCACGGTCGACGGCGAACCGGTGATCACGGCGGCGGTCAACTGGTTCATGGGTGAGCGGAACTTCGACCCGGCGTGGAGCTTCGGGCCGAACGGTCAGCGGTTCGAGGTCGAGGTGCGCGGCGACCCCGGCTGTGTGCTGACGCTGTCCGGCTTGCACGCCCACGATCCGGCCGAGGGGGCCCGGCGCAATCCCTCGATCGTCGCCACGGCGCTGAACTGTGTGAACGCGATCCCCTATGTCGTGGCGGCCGAACCGGGCGTGCGCACCTATCTCGATCTGCCGCTGCCGGCGGGGCGGGCCGCGCCGCGTCTGCATCGCGACCGGAGAACCGAGGTGAGCGGATGAACGAAACCCGCCGTTGAATTCCCGGGTGCCTCGGGTTTTCGCCGACCGAACAGTGCGATACAGACCGATAGCGTAGAGCGATGCGCGTCCGGACGATCGGGAAATCCCGCCGATCGGGCGGTTTTTCGTATGCTCGAAATAGTTTTGTCATAACTTCTGTTTTTCCGGAATGCGCGCATCCGCAGCTCTTTTCCGCTGCAATGCAACGTGTTCTAATCAAGGAAGAACACGTTTCGAAAAATCCATGATTCGCAGTGCAGCGGACACGAGGAGGAACTGTGGCTGCTCCGTCGATACCGGCCGGATTCGATTTCACCGACCCGGGACTGTGGGCCGAGAGAAGTCCGGTCGCCGAATTCGCGGAATTGCGGCGCACCGCGCCGGTCTGGTGGAACGCCCAGAGTGAGGAGCAGTCCTACCCGTTCGAGGATGCCGGCTACTGGGTGGTGAGCCGGCACGAGGACATCAAGGAGATCTCGCGCCGCTCGGACGTCTTCTCCTCGGAGAAGAAGGGTTCCATCATCCGGCTGCCCGGTTTCGCCACGCCGGAGCAGTTGTCGGTGACCAGTGCGCTGCTGGTGAACATGGATCCGCCCAAGCACACCAAGATCCGCCGCATCATCTCCAAGGGTTTCACCCCGCGCGCCGTGGAGAGCCTGCGGGCGGCATTGACCGAGCGGGCCGAGCGAATCGTGCGCGCCGCCAAGGAATCCGGCGGCGGCGATTTCGTCGAACAGGTGGCGTGCGAATTGCCGTTGCAGGCCATCGCCGAACTGCTGGGCGTCCCGCAGGACGATCGCCACAAGCTGTTCGACTGGTCGAATCAGATGCTCAATTACGACGATCCGGAATACGGTGATTCCGCGGTCGCCTCGGCCGAAATTCTGGGCTACGCGTGGAATATGGCCGAGGCGCGCCGGTCGGAACCGTCGGGCGATATCGTCAGCCAACTGGTCAGCGCCGATATCGACGGCGAGGCATTGGGTTCGGACGAATTCGGATTCTTCGTCATTCTCCTCGCCGTCGCCGGAAACGAAACCACCCGCAATGCGATCACGCACGGGATGAAGGCTTTCGTCGACCATCCGGACCAGTGGGAGGTGTACCGGCAGCAGCGTCCGCGCACGGCGGTCGACGAAATCGTGCGCTGGGCGACTCCGGTCACCGCGTTCCAGCGCACCGCGACCGAGGATGTGGAATTGGGCGGGCAGCTGATCAAGGCCGGTGAGCGGGTCGGATTGTTCTACAGCTCGGCCAATTTCGACGAGGCGGCCTTCGACAAGCCGTTCGACTTCGACGTGCTGCGCGATCCCAACCCGCATCTGGCCTTCGGCGGAACGGGCGCCCACTTCTGCGTCGGCGCCAACCTCGCCCGCCTGGAAATAGACCTGATGTTCAACGCCATCGCCGACGTGATGCCCGACCTGCACCAGATCTCCGACCCCCAGCGCCTGCGCTCGGGCTGGATCAACGGCATCAAACACTGGCAGGTCGAATACTCCTAGACCCGGGGAAAAGGGCTGGGGGACAACCGAGGGCCGCACGATCATTCGTGCGGCCCTCGGTCGTGTGCGCGACATGCGTTGTGGCCCAGCGTCATTCCCGGCGCAGTGGTCCGGCAACCGGTGTCGGTCACGCAGGCGCGCGGTGATCGGGCGCGCGGAGGCCGTCGAGCACGACGGCGATCAGAGGGTTCGGCGCGTTGCGCGCTCGGGCGCGGCGTTCGACCGTCGCCGCGCCGATGACCAGGTCGAGCACGTCGGCGACATCGATGTCGGGTCGTACGGCCCCTGCCTCTTTCGCCCGGGAGAGCAGGGTGTCGAACGACCGGATGAAGTCGTGCCGGAGTTCGTCGGGGATCGCTACGGCCGTGCCGCCGTCGTCATCCAGCGCTTCGCACAGCGCCTGGTTGAGGGCGACCTCGCCGACGAGGTGGGTGAAGTAGTCGAAGAACGCGTCCTCCGGCGCGGTATCGGTGCCGGCGAGCAGGCGTGCTCGTTCGGTGAACTCCTCCACCCGGCCGACGACGACCGCCTCGAACAGTGCGGAACGCGTGGGGAAATGCCGGTACACGGTGCCGACGCCGACGCCCGCTCGGCGCGCGATCTCGTCGAACGACGCCGACGAGCCGTCCACCGAGAGCATCTCCCGGGCGACCGCCAGTACCTGGTCCCGGTTGCGGCGCGCGTCGGCGCGCAGTGGCTTGGCAACCTGCCCCGCGTCCTTACCCATCGCTCGATCGTAGCCGCCACCGTTGCTAAACGGAGACTCCTCTCCGTATAGTGAGCGGAAGCGGAGAACGGTCTCCGTTTACTGCGGCTCGGCGGCGCGGTAGATCCGAAGATTCGCTTACGGAGGGCTCATGGAACAGGTTGTTTTCGTCATCGGCGCGACCGGGCAGCAAGGCGGGGCGGTCGCCGATCGTCTCCTTGCCGACGGATGGCAGGTGCGGGTGTTGACTCGTCGCCCCGACAGCGACAGGGCGCGAAGCTTGGCGCAAACGGGCGCGCAGGTGATCGCGGGCTCGCTGGAGGACCCGGCGACGATCGACCGCTGCGTCGACGGCGCCTACGGCGTGTACAGCGTGCATCCCGGGCCGCTGACCCCGGAGCAGGACGAGGTGAAGGCAGGTAAGGCCGTCACCGACGCGGCGGTGAAATATGGTGTGGCCCACCTGGTTTACAGCTCTGGCCTGGGTGCCGATCGCGGCGGCCAGCCGACCAAATGGGAGATCGAGCAGTACATCGCCGCGTCGGGTGTCTCGGCCACGGTGCTGCGGCCGAGTTCCTTCATGGAGAATCTGATCACGCAGTCCGCGACGGTCGGGATAAGCGACGGCGCGCTGCGCACCGCCGCCGCCGCGCACGTGCGTCAGCAATTCATCGCGCTCGACGATATCGGCGCGTTCACCGCGCTCGCCCTGCGGAATCCGGACGACTATCGCGGCCGGACACTGGAACTCGTCGGCGACGTGCTCACGCCGCCGGAGGTCGCCGCGCAGGTCGGCGCCGCCCTCGGGCGGCCGGTCCCGTACATCCAGCGCCCGATCGAGGAACTGTGCCGCATCAACGAACGATTCGCCCGCGGCTACGAACTGCTCAACAGCGGCGACGGCAGCATCCCCGACGTCGACGTCGACGAACTGCGCGCACTGCACCCGGGCTTGATGACCTTCCGGGACTGGCTCGACGCCAAGGGCGCGAAGCTGATCCGCCCCTTGCTCGACACCCGGCCTTGATCATCACCGAGGTGCGCCCTCGCGCTTGTCGGCGTCGACGATCGGGAACGGTGACCGAAGCTGTCAGCCGGTGACCGCCGGTTCACCGAAGACGTCACGGTGTCCGCGCGCGGTGTCCATGTATTCGCGAACCCGGTGAATCACTCCGTCGCGCAATTCGAACACGAAACAGTAGTCGTTGCTGTAGCGATTTCCGTTCGCCAGCGTGGCAGTCATCGTCTCCTCCACGATCACCCGGTCGCCCTCGGCGTAGAAGCCGTGAAAATCTAGCGCGACGTCGGCGACGAACAGGCGGGGAAAACCGTTCGCGATGAACTCCGTGATGGCCTCGCGTCCGATCATGTGGCTGGGAGCGTCCAAGGCGACCGCGGTGGCATTGCCGGCCGGCGCCAGCCATTCGGCGTCCGGAGTGAAGAATGCTGCGATCTGCTCGGCGTCGTGGCTGGCGAAGGCTCGCCAGGCAGCCTGAACCACGGTCCTGTTGTCCGGTGTCATGGCCCGGACCTTACCGTCGTGAACGACGGCGATCCGGCGGGAAATGGACAAGGTCATCGGGGTGGCAGGGGAGCATCGGCGGCCCGTGCCGCCGGGTGGGCCGCACGATCGCTCGTGCGGCCCTCCTTCGTAAACCCTTGCGTGGCAGCGGTTCTCGGGGCTGCGGGGTTATCGGATGTTCAGCCGAAGTGGCAGACGTAGTGCAGGGTTTCCCGCACCTCGATGTCGAACGAGCTGTCGCCGGGCACGGAGAACGATTCGCCGCCGCGGTAGGTCGTCGGCTCGGTCGCGCCGGGCAGTGTCACGGCGCACTCGCCCTCCACCAGTTCCATGATCTCCGGAGCGCCGGTGGTGAAGGTCAATGTCGACGGCAGGATCACGCCGACCGACTTCCTGGTGCCGTCGGGCAGCGTGAGGTCGTGGCTCACGCATTTGCCGTCGAAGTACACATTGGCCTTCGTGGCCACGCTGACGTTCTCGAACTGCGACATGGTCTCTTTCCCGGAGGTGACGTGGAGTAGTCAGCCTACTGACCGCGCCGATCGGCCCGGTGCGGCGGTCGCCGCCGCTGTCTCCCCGGCGGGATCGAGATGGGCGGCGACGAAGCGGGCCGCGGCGCGGTAGGCGGATCGGGATTCGGGCACGACGGCAGGTAGCGCGTGGAACACGTGCAGTTGCCCGGGCCAGGTGTGCAGCGAGCAGTGTGCGCCGGCGGCCCGCAGCGCCGTGGCGAGGGCGACGGCGTCGGCGGTGAAGAACTCGTCCCCGCCGACGTGAATCAGGGTCGGCGGCAGAGCCGTTCCCGCGACCGGCCGCAGCCGCTGCGGTCGCGCGGTGAACTGCGCGACGGCCGCGCGGGCGACGGCCGGGCCCAGCACGGTGTCCCGATGGACGGAGCGCGCGGCGGTATCCAGGGAGAGATCGGTCATCGGCGAGAACAGCAGCAGGCAGGCAGGGCGCGAATTACCCTGCGCCGCATGCGTGATCGCGAAGTCCGCGGCCAGATAGCCGCCCGCGGAATCGCCGGCCAGCACGATGCGGTCCGGATCGTAGCCCTGGGTCAGCAGCCATCGGTAGGCCGCCGCGACATCCTGCGGCGCGGCCGGATGCGGATACTCGGGAGCGAGCCGGTAGGCCGGCGTGAAGACCGGCAGCCGGGTGGCCGTGGATAGCCGCGAGGCGACGCCGCGGTAGGACCGGGGCGAGCCGGCCACGAACCCGCCGCCGTGTACGTAGAGCACAGCGGCGTCGTCGCGGGTGGCACGCGGTCCGCGCACCCATTCGCCCGGAACCGGGCCGTCGTCCACCGGGTCGATGCCGGTCCCGCCGAGCACCGGCGCGGCCGCGCGCATACCGTGCTCGAGCAGCAGGCGTGCGGCAGCGAGGGTGCGCCGGTCGACCGGGACGGCGGCGAGGACGTTGCCCACCCCGAGCAGTGCCGAGATCTGGCGCAGTGCCCGAGCGGGGGGCGAGGCCGGCGCCGCGGTGACGGTGTGGTCTCCCGGGAACAGGCCGGCCGTGGCGAATTCCTCGTGTTCGGAACGGTTTTCGCCGCTCCGGCCGGTCATGGCCGGGTCCGCTGTTCGACGCGCCGCACCAGGTCGTGCATCCGCGCGTCGTTGGCCAGTCGACTGTCGAGCACGACGTTCACCGCGCCGCGCAGCAGGGCGTAGGGCTGCCAGCCGAGCGGCGCGACGGTGCGCGGTGCGCGGCGGGCGATGCCGTCGGCGATCACGGTGGCCGCCTCGGTCGCGCTGATCCGGACGTTGAGCGGCCACGGCAGCAGGCTGTCCAGTTCGTGGCCGAGGGGATCGCGATCGAGAGTGCTGCGCGTCATCTCGGTCTCCACCACGCCGAAATACGACACGCCCGCGCTCGCGCCGAACCCGGCCAGTTCCACCCGCAGGGCGCGGCCCAACTGCTCGACGGCGGCCTTGCTGATCATGTACGGCGATCCGGCCATCCCCGGTGCGAACGCCGCGCACGAGGAGACGACCACGACGTGTCCTCGATTGGCGACGATCTGATCCAGCGCGGGATGCACGGTGTTGTACACGCCGGTGAGGTTGATGGCCATCACCCGGTCGAACGCGGGCCCGGTCATCGTCCGCAGGGTCGCGGCCTCGGGCACGACCCCCGCGTTGGCGACCACGACGTCCAGGCGGCCGAAATGGTCGATCACCCAGGCGACAGCGGCCTCCATACCCTCCCGGTCGGCGACGTCGGCCCCCACGCCGAGCGCGCGCGAGCCGAGATCACGCGCGGCGGTCTCGGCCGCGGCGGCATCGATGTCCACCACCGCGATCCGCGCGCCGCGCCGGTGCAGGATGGCGGCCAGTTCCCGGCCGATGCCCTGGCCGGCGCCGGTGATCAGCACCACCCGTCCGTTCACGTCGTAGCGCTCGCCGCCGAGACCGACCGGCCCGAGCAGTCTTCCGAGGCCGATCATGCGTTCACCGCGTAGGACTCGGCGTCGAAACCGGCTGTGCGGCGGCGGTATTCGAAACTCCAGTTGGGGTACAGGCCCGCGTTGCGGCCGTCGGGGGTGGTGTAGTACGTCTGGCATCCGCCGGTGAGCCAGACCGTCGAGGTGCTGCGTTCCCGCATCTCCTCGACGAAGCGCTCCTGGACCTGCGGCCGCAGTTCGACCCGGCGCGCGCCCTTGCGGCGCATCGTGCGCAGAGCGTCGACGATGTAGGCGATCTGGGATTCGATCATGTAGATCGCCGACTGGTTGCCCGTCGCCCCGAACGGGCCCAGCGTGCAGAAGAAATTGGGGAATCCGGCCAGTGCGATGCCCAGATAGCTTTGCGGCTGCTGATGATACAGCTGCGCCATCGTCACCCCGTCGCGTCCGTGGTAGCGCTCGAAGACCGAGGGGATCGGCTTGAAACCGGTGCCGAAGATGATGGTGTCCACTTCGTGCTCGGAGCCGTCACGTAGCACGATCGAGTGCGGCCGGACCTCCGCGATGGACTCGGTCACCACCTCGACGTTCGGCCGGTCCAGCGCCGGGAAGTACGCGTCGGAGAAGATCGCGCGTTTGCAGCCGATCACGTAGTCCGGGGTCAGTTTCGCGCGCAGCTCCGGGTCGCGCACCTGCCGCCGCAGATGCCACTTGGAGAGGGCCTCGTAGGGATGGCGAAAGCGCTTGTCCACCAGCGAGATCAGGCCGAAGGCCTCGATGGTGGCGTACCAGCCGCCGCGAATCGCCTTCTGCGCCATCGGCAGCGTGCGCAGTACCAGCCGCTCCGCGCCGAGCGTGGCGCGGTCCATTCGCGGCACGATCCACGGCGCGGAGCGCTGGAAGAGCAGCAGCTTGCCGACTTTCGGCTGGATTTCGGGCACGAATTGCACCGCGGACGCTCCCGTGCCGATCACCGCGACCCGTTCGCCGGTGAGGTCATGGTCGTGATCCCAGTGCAGCGAGTGAAAAGCGGTGCCGGCGAACGTTTCCAGGCCCGGCAGCGCCGGATACTTCGCTTCGGCGAAGACCCCGGCGGCCGACAGCAGGAAATTGGCCGTGAGCGAGCCACGGGAGGTCTCGATCCGCCAGACCGACTCGTCCTCGTCCCAGCGGGCGTCCAGCACCTCGGTGCCGAACCGGATGTGCCGGGCCACATCGAACCGTTCCGCCACCGAGCGGAGATAGTCGAGAATCTCGGGCTGCTTGCCGTAGGTGCGCGACCAGTCGGGGTTCGGGGCGAACGAATAGCTGTACAGGTGCGAGGGGACGTCGCACGCGCAGCCGGGGTAGGTGTTCGCCTGCCAGGTGCCGCCGAGGTCGTCCGCGCGTTCCAGGATCACCAGATTGTGGAAACCGGCCTCACGAAGTTTGACGGCCAGGCCGATACCGCCGAATCCGGCGCCGACGATGGCGATGCCGATGTGCTCGCGAGGTGTGTTCATCGCAGGTTCCTTCCGTGCAGTACCGCGATCGGCGTGGCATGCGCTTGTTCGGACAACGTTGTCCCTTCTCGGTGTCGGACGTCGAGCGCTCAGAGGTCGAGCACGAGATCGTCGCCCGCCGCGCGGGAGACGCAGATCAGCATCCGGTCGCCGCGCTCGGCGTCGGGCAGCAGGCGGTCGCGGTGGTCCACGGCGCCGGAGAGCACGCCGGTTTTGCAGGTTCCGCAGAATCCTTGGCGGCAGGAGAAGGTCACGTCCGGCGCCACGCGCCGAATCGCGCTCAGCGCGGTCTCGTTCGCCTCCACCCGCACCGTCCGGCGGGAGCGGGCCAGCTCGATCCGGAACGGCTTCCCGTCGGTGACGGGCAGTGCCGAGAACCGTTCGGTGTGCAGGGAGCCGGTGGGGTTCAGCTCGAACATGCAGCGCTGGGCGGCCGCGAGCATCGGCGGCGGCCCGCAGACGTAGACAGCCGCGCCGGGCTCGGCCCGCGCGATCAGGTCCGCGACCACGGGCACGCCGCACTCGTCGTCCGGCCGGATCTCCGCGTGCGCCGGCAGTTCGGCCAGGAACGGCATGGCGGAGCGGGTGCGGCCGGTGTAGATCAGTTGTCCGCGCGCGCCGGCCGCTGTGGCCATCGGCAGGATCGGGGTGATCCCGATGCCGCCCGCGAGGAACAGGTAGGACGGCGCCTCCACGAAGGGGAAGGCGTTGCGCGGACCGCGAATTCGCAGTGGGTCGCCCACGCGCAGCGTCTCGTGGATCTCCCGGGAACCGCCCTCCCCGTCCGCGATGCGGCGGACCGCGATGCGGTAGCGCTTCCGGTCGGCGGGGTCGCCGCACAGCGAATACTGCCGCTGCCGGCCGGACGGCAGGAAGACGTCCAGATGTGAGCCGGGACGCCAGCTCGGCAGCTCGTCACCGCCGGGCGCGCGCAGCGTCAAGCAGGCCACGTCGTCGGCTTCCCGCTCGACGGACTCGACCACCATGTTCAGGTCGAAACCGTTGCGCCGCACCGGGTTCGGCCGCGACAACACCGTGGCGGCCGGTCCCGAGACGAACACGTGTTTGTAGACGTCGATGACGCCGCCGAGCATCCGCAGCCCGGCGGGCACGCTGGTCGCCGCGCGGGTCATCGCTGTGCCGCCCTGGCCGCGGGCGAGTGTGCGAGGTAGCGCAACGCCGTATCCATCGGGCCGAGCTGGGAGGGATGGAATCCCGGCCGCAGGTAGCGCGGGATCTCGGTGAAGAACGTCGTCCAGCTCGGGATCACCTTGCGACGGGTCGCGCTGACGAATTGCCATCCCCAGAACCGGCCCTTGTCGGGCGAAGGGTCCTTGCGATACATGTACGCGGCCGACAGCACGAACAGCGGCAGCAGCGTCGCACTCGCGACGAGCGCCGTCCGCGCTTTGCGGGCGTAGCTGCCGTCCACGTGCATGAACGCGTCGTACACGACGCTGCGGTGCTCCACCTCTTCGGCGCCGTGCCAGCGCACCAGATCGAGCATGGCCGGATGCATACCCTTCTGCTCGAGCACCTCGGCGTTGAGCAACCATTCGCCGAATACGGCGGTGTAGTGCTCCATGCCGGCGAACAGTCCGAGCCGTTCCTTGAGCCATTCCTCTTTGGCGCGGCCGGTCAGTCCGTGGTCGCCGAGGATGCGATCGACGGCCCAGCCGATCGCGCCGATGTAGGAGTCGACGTCCAGCCCGATCGACCGCAGGTGCGTGCGAGCGGCCTCGTGGGTAGCGGCATGCATGGTCTCCTGTCCGACGAATCCGGTCACCTCCTCGCGGAGCCGTTCGTCGTCGATGTAGGGCAACGACTCTGCGAGGGCCTGGGCCATCGCCCGCTCACCTTCCGGCAGCAGCAGGTGCATCACGTTGACGATGTGGGTGGCCAGCGCCTCACCGGGGATGTAGTGCATGGGCACGGTGGCGAAGTCGAAGTGCACGTCGCGCGCGTTGATCGCATGCGCCTCGTCGCGGTAGGGGCGCCTCGTCGCGCCAGCTGTCGAAGCCATACACGGAACGTACAGCGCAACATTTTCTATTGCAATGTTGCGCGCAACATTTTCCTCGAGAATGTTGCAAAGGGTGGTCCCTCTGTTAGCGTGGACAGTGTGATCAGCGCGTCGAAAACGGCCTCTACCCGGGACAATGTCGCCGATGGCGTGGAAGCGCGCATCCTCGACGCGGCATTGGTCCGGTTCCAGAAGGTCGGCGTCAAGAAGACCACCATCGAGGACATCGCCCGTGAAGCGGGCGTCGACCGGGTCACGGTCTACCGGCGCATGGGCTCCCGCGACGACGTGGTGCAGGCGGTGGTGAACCGCGAAGTCACCGCCGTGCTCACCGATGTCGCCGAGATTCCCGAGCGCCATGACACCGTCGAGGACCTCGTCACCGACGTCTTCGTCACCGTTCTCACCCGCTGGCGGACCAACCCGCTCGTCGAGCGCATGATGGCCCTCGAGCCGGAGCGGGTCATCATGAAGCTGACCGCCGAGGGCGCCACGACCTTCGCCATGTGCGTCTCGGCGACGGCGGCGGTCTTGCAGCGCGCGGTGGATCGTGGGCTACTGCCCGACGCCCCCGACCTGCTCACCCGCGCCGAATTGCTCTGCCGCATAGTGCATTCCCTCATCCTCGCGCCGTACTGCGCCGGGGAATTCCACAACGACGAAGAACTGGCCGCCTTCGCCCGCCTCTACCTGGTCCCGCTGGTCAAGGGGTGAGTGAGGCCGCCGCGGTAAGGGCGTTCACGACCGAGGGCCGCACGATCGCTCGTGCGGCCCTCGTCGCGCAAATGACTGTGCGGCAGTGATTTTCAGTGACCGCGTTTGATCCATTCCGACAGGTGCGGTGCCTCCGTGCCGATGGTGGTGGAGTCGCCGTGTCCGGTCAGTACCGTGGTATCCGCGGGCAGATTCAGCAGGCGGGTGCGGATGGATTCGATGATCGTGGGGAAGCTCGAGAACGAGCGACCCGTCGCGCCGGGACCGCCCTGGAACAGGGTGTCACCGGTGAAGACCGTCTTCTCCGAGGCCAGGTACAGGCTCACCGCGCCGGGGGAGTGGCCCGGTGTGTGCAGGACCTCGATCTCACTGCCCGCCAACGGAATTCGCTCCCGATCGTGCAGCGGTTCGTAGCGGGTGTCGGGGTAGAGGGCACTCCACAGCACCTCGTCGGCCGGATGCAGCCGGATCGGGGCGCGCAGCGCCTCGGCCAGCTCGGTGGCCACGTTGATGTGGTCGTTGTGGGCGTGGGTGCAGAGGATCGCGCGCACCGTGCGATCGCCGACGGCCGCGATGATCGGCTCGGCCTGGTGGGCGGCATCGATCACAACGGCCTCACGGTCGTCGCCGACGACCCAGACGTTGTTGTCGACATCCCAGCTGCCGCCGTCCAATTCGAACTTTCCGGAGGTGACGACGCGATCGATCCTCACAGCGTCACCACCGATCGCAGCACGTCACCGTGGTGCATGGTGGTGAAGGCCTGCTCGACCTGGTCGAGGGCCACGCGCTCGCTCACGAACCGCTCCAGCGGCAGCCGTCCCTGGCGGTAGAGGTCGAGCAGCATCGGGAAGTCGCGTTCCGGCAGGCAGTCGCCGTACCAGGAGGACTTCAGCGAGCCGCCGTGCGAGAAGAAGTCGATCAGCGGCATCTCCAGCTGCATATCCGGCGTCGGCACGCCGACCAGCACCACCGTGCCGGCCAGATCGCGCGCGTAGAAGGCCTGCTTCCAGGTTTCCGGCCGCCCGACCGCGTCGATCACCACGTCGGCGCCGAAACCGCCGGTCAATTCCTGCACCCGCTCGACCACGTCATCACCGGCCTCGAGGGTGTGGGTGGCCCCGAGTTCCTTGGCCCACTCCAGCTTTCGCGGATCGCGGTCGATGGCGATGATGGTGGTGGCGCCCGCCAGCCGGGCCCCCGCGATCGCCGCGTCACCGACGCCGCCGCAGCCGATGACCGCGACCGAATCGCCGAAGCTCACCCCGCCGGTGTTGATCGCCGCCCCCAGTCCGGCCATCACGCCGCAGCCGAGCAGTCCGGCCACGGCGGGATCGGTCTCCGGGTCGATCACGGTGCACTGTCCCTCGTGCACCAGGGTCTTGTCGGCGAAGGCGCCGATGCCCAGAGCCGGGGTCAGCTCGGTTCCGTCGGCCAGCGTCATCGGCTTGCTCGCGTTGTGGGTGTCGAAGCAGTACCACGGCTTGCCGCGCTTGCAGGCCCGGCACTGGCCGCACACCGCGCGCCAGTTCAGCAGCACGTGGTCGCCGGGCTGGACGTGGGTGACGGCGTCGCCGACCGTTTCCACCACGCCGGCCGCCTCGTGGCCGAGCAGGAAGGGGAATTCGTCGTTGATGCCGCCCTCGCGGTAGGTCAGATCGGTATGGCACACCCCGCAGGCCTGCACCCGCACCACCACGTCGTGCGGGCCCGGATCGGGGATGACGATATCGACGATCTCGACCGGGGCGCCCACACTGCGGGCGATGACGCCGCGAACCTTCTGGGACATGGAATCTCCTTTACGCGTCGAGGGTGCCGGTTCACCTATGGGTCAGTGTATGCCCGGCCCCAAGATCTCGGACAGGTGTCCGGACTGTAGTTCGGTTTGCGGATTCGTGGCCGCATGAGACGCCCGGCGGTCAGGAGGCGAATCGACGCCGGAACTCCTCGCTCACCGCGCACCACAGGGGGTGGTATTCCGGCAGGAGTGAATGGGCCTGCGCGAGCGTCGGCGTGACGGTGAACATCACCCCGTCGCAGGAGTAGGGGGTGGCCGCGTGGTGCGCGAAACGTGCGGTATCGATGGGTGTTTCGCGATCGGCGAGGTGGGTGATCTCGATTCGGCCGTGGTCGCCGACCCGCCACCACACCGACGATGGGCCGGCCACCGTGCGAAAGTGTTCGTCAGTCCCGGTATCGGTCACGGTATTTCGCCTTTCGCGCTCGGTCTTCGTCGGCGATGCGGTCGAGAATGGCGCGCACCGAATATCGTGTGTCCGGCTTGGAAATCTGCTCGGGCCAGAACACCGCGAGCACGATGACCGTCAGCGGAATACTGATCAGCAGAACGAATTCCCAGAACATCCGCGTCACTCCCGACCCGAATCCGGCACGAGGTGTTTTGCCTCGATGAGCAGCTGCTTCGCCTGCTGTTTGACTGGGCATACGCACAAAGCGCAGTCGATATGCAATTGCATGATGATGTGCGCGTAGGAGACGGTCATGATCGGCATTCGATCGTGGTTGAGCAGTCCCATGGTGGATACTTCCCCTGCGATGTGAAAGTGGTTGTCGGCGTTGAGGTTGCATCGACTCGGCCGCGAGTTGTAGTCGAATGGTGGGGATTTCGGGTATTCGTCGCCGTACCGATTGTTTGAACTCGTCTACCAGCAACCTGTCCAGTGGGGACCTGTCCAGAAAACCGGGACACAATCGATAGGGGAGCTAACGAATGGGGTCAGGGAGCACACTCGCGCAACGAGCATTGGGGCGTGAACTGCGGCGGTTGCGAAATGCCAAGGGAATGGGACAATCCCAGGCCGCGCGCATCGCGGAAACGTCGCATCAGACCATCGGCCGCATCGAAGAGGGCCAGACGACGCGGATCACCAGCCTGCAAGTGAACGCACTGTGCGACAGCTATGGGGCGACCGATGAGGAGCGGCGCATCTGCCTGGATCTGGTGAAGGAGATTCGCGCATCGCGAGAGGGGAAGGTGACGGCCAGCTGGTGGAGGGCGTATGCGGACGCGCAGGACAGCGGGTTCAACCACTACTTGGCGTTGGAGGATGCTGCAAGCAGTCTGACGCTGTGGAAAACAACCATCGTGCCTGGTCTTCTCCAAACGCCTGCATACCGACGCGCGATGGGGTGGGCAGAACGACCCGATATGCCCAGTGAGCAACTGGAACGACGAATCGAATGGCAGACCCATCGCCAAGAACGATTGAAAGACCCGCATCTTCGAATCACCGCGCTGCTGTACGAGGCCATCCTTCATGAACAGGTTGGAGGGCCGGCAGTGATCGCGGAGCAGCTTGGGCAACTCGCAGCACTGGCCGAGATGCCCAACGTGTCCGTTCGAGTCGTTCCGTTCAACGCATCCAGTCATCTTGGGGCGTACGTCGGCTCGTTCACTCTCTTGGAGTTTCCGGTCTTGCTGTCCGGGCTCTCCGCGCCTCCGATCGTCTATGTCGAAGGTTGGGCCGGGGATCTTTACCTGGAACGTGAGGCGGAGCTGCAGAAATATACTCGGGCTCTCCGGGAGATAGAT
This sequence comes from Nocardia sp. 852002-20019_SCH5090214, assembly GCF_001665865.1. NCBI lineage: Bacteria > Bacillati > Actinomycetota > Actinomycetes > Mycobacteriales > Nocardiaceae > Nocardia > Nocardia sp. 852002-20019_SCH5090214. The sequence continues at coordinate 110,670 of NZ_LZMK01000383.1, forward strand.
CGTGTAGCGTTGACCGAAGCCGAGTCGGTAGCACTGATCAAGGAGCACACGCCGTGAGCAACGACCTGTCCGGGGCTAAGTGGTTCAAGTCAAGCTTCTCAGGCGCGAGCAAAGACTGTGTCGAGATTGCGTTCCTCGATGATGCTGTGGGGGTTCGTGATTCGAAGAACCCGACCGGTCCGGCCCTGATCTTCACCCCCTCGGAGTGGTCCACGTTCACCTCAGGTGTGCAGCGCGGCCACTTCGATCGCGCGTGACCAACCAAGGAGCGCACGCCATGAGCAACGGTCTGCCCGCGGCGAAGTGGTTCAAATCAAGCCGCTCGGGAGCGAGCAAGGAGTGCGTCGAGTTGGTGTTCCTCGATGATGCTGTGGGCGTTCGCGATTCGAAGAATCCCACCGGCCCCGCGCTGTTGTTCACTCCCTCGGAGTGGTCCTCCTTCACCACCAGCGTCCAGCGCGGCCGGTTCGATCGGGCGTAGCCCTCTCCGCTCATTACGGTCGAGATGCCCCGAAGTCCTTATCTCCCTTGAGCTTCGGTGGTTCTTGCGTATCTGTCGTCGCTGGCGGTGAGGGCGCACCTGGCGGGTGCCGCTCGATTGGGGCCCGGACGGTGATCTGTCTGAACTTTTCGTGCAAACCCCGCCCACATTGACGGAAACCCGCACATTTCCCCGAGGTTTGCACGGAAAGTTCAGCCCTCTGGCACAACGCAATTCGAATCGTGTCCGGTGTTCTCAGGTGAGATGCCGGTCGGCGAGGGCCCCAGCGGCGGCATCGGGCACGTATGTCGCACACGCGGTGATGAGAGCCCGGATCCCGTGAACGGTTTCGGTGGTCAGCGCGGCATGGCGCACCACGTCGAGTTCGTTGGCGACGGTGAGGAGTGCGAAGTCCGCGAGGTCGGTGCCGTCTACGGCGACCACCTCGCCGGTGAAGCGGTCGGTGAGCGGAAGTGGGGTGGTGCCGAGGTGGGGATAGGTCTCGGCTCGGTCGCACGCGCCGTAGCGGTAGACCAGCGCTTCCGCGTCGTGACCGATTGCCGCGCGCAGGCGTGATCGCCGGTCGGGTGGCAGCAGCGAATGTGGGAAGCCGTCCGTGCCGTAGGTGGCGTGGGTGAGTGCGGCCAGCCGAACCCGGGTACCTCCGCCGAGGTCGGCGACCAGCTGCCGCACCCGCTCGAGATGATCGAGGAGATCCCCACCGGGATGCGCCACCCGGGCCGCGCCGAGTTCGCGCAGCAGCGCCAGCGCCGACCACGGTGTCGTGAGATCCGCGATCGTCCGCGCCAACGCCTCCGGCTGATCGCGGGCGACCAGATGCCCGGTGCCCGGAATTCGGGTCACCGTGGCGTGCGGAGCCAGCTGGAGCAACCCGTCGGCCTCGACGTCGGTGAGCGATGAGCCCCGACCGGCACGGATCAGAAGGATGGGGATATCCAGTTGTGCGGTGATCTGTCGCAGCCGCGGGACGTGGGCCAAGACATCGTCGATGAAGTCCGGGTAGACATTCGACAGACCACCGGCATCGAGAAAGCGCCGCACTCGGCCCGCATCGAGATTGGGCACCACATCCACCAGCACCAGCCCCGTGACCTTGGCTCGGGTGCGCGGATCACCCAATGCCGCAACGGCGGAGAGCCCGCCCAGTGAGGCGCCGACGAGCACGCATCCGGGTTCCGCATCGACTATCGCGGCAATATCGCCCCCGCACTCGTCCAGCCTCCTGAGTGACCCACCGCTGTCACCGTGCCCGCGCTGATCGAAAGCGACACACCGCAATCCGTCCTCGACAAGTCGCTCCACGACGGGAGCCCACACCTGCCGCCGCTCACCCCCTGCATGCAGCAAGACAACCGTCGGCCCATCGCCGACCTCCTCCCCGTGCAGGTCCACGTCCGGACGGGCAATATGCCGCGCTCGCACCGCATCCATGGTCTACCCCCGTGCGATAGTCAGGCCGTTCACGATAGTGCCTCGCCGCGATCCCCTCCGACCCCGCGTCCGGCTGAACTAATCGTGCAAACCTCGCCGACGATGACGGAAATCGCCACATCTCGCCGCGGTTTGCACGATTAGTTCACCCCCGCACCTGCCCACAGGCGCTGGGACGTTCCCTGCCACATCGGGATCACCGGCGCACCGAGATCTTTCCGATGATGCACACCATCGTCGTTCGCAGGGAGCTGCTGCGGGAACGTCCGGGGCCGGCCCACGAGGTATTCGGGCTCTTCTCCGCGGTGAGGGAATCGGCCACGGTTTGCGCGATCGGCTCGCTCGAGCGGGCGATCCGCCCTCAGTCCTTCTTCAGCTCCTCGGCGAGCATCACGAGGATGCCGCTCGGGCCGCGGAGGTAGGTGAGCTTGTAGATGTCCTGATAGGTCGCGACGCCGCGAAGCGGATGGCAGCCGTGCTTCGCGGCGATCTCGAGGGCTGCGTCGATGTCGTCGACCGAGAAGGCGACCCGGTGCATGCCGATCTCGTTGGGGCGGGTGGGTTCCGTCTCGATCGCATCCGGGTGGATGTACTCGAAGAGCTCGAGGCGACCGTGACCGTCCGGGGTCTGGAGCATGGCGATCTTGACGTGATTGCCGTCGAGACCGACGGCGGTGTCGGTCCATTCACCACTGACCGTGTCCCGGCCGAGAACCGTGAGACCGAGGTCGGTGAAGAAGGCGATCGTTGCTTCGAGGTCGCGAACGGCGATGCCGACGTTCTCGAGTTTGATGGGCATGCGGTGGATGCTACCGAGCAGGGCTGACCAATTTCGGTAGACGAATCACCGGCCGCGGCCCTCGTCGTCGCGGAACGAGCCGGCACTCATGCGACTGCCCTTCGCCCCGGCGGTTACGTGTTCGGTGACCGCCGCGTCGGCCTCGCCGTTCCGGACGACGATCGTCGGACAGTGCGCGAGATGCAGCAGCGCGGTACTGGTCGAACCCAGAACCAGACCGGGAAACCCGCCGCGCCCGTGGGTACCGACCACCAGCAGTTGCGCGTCCTCGCAGTGGGCGAGCAGCGCCCGAACGGGGCTGTCGCACATCACGACTCGCTCGACCGATACCTCCGGGAACCGTTCCGCCCAGCCGGCCAGTCTCTCGGCCAGCACCACCCGCTCAGTCTCGCGAATCGCCTCCCAGCCGACCACGGGCAGGTCGTAGCCGCTCCGATCGCTCCACGCGTGTACCGCGACCAACCCGGCCCCGCGCCGGGACGCCTCGGCGAAGGCGAGTTCGACGGCCGGGACGCTGTTCGCGGTGCCGTCCACTCCGACCACGACCGGTTTCCGCGCCCATCCGGCGTCGGCGGCCGGATCGCCGTGCACGACCGCGACCGGGCAGTGCGCGTGCCGGCTGAGCGCGGTGCTGACCGAGCCGAGCACCATCCGCCCGATCGCCCCGCGGCCATGGCTGCCGACCACCACCATCCGCGCCCGCGCCGAATGTTCGAGCAGGGTGGGGATGATCATGTCGAAACTGAGTTCGGTGCTGATCGCCGGCGTCGCATCGGGTGTGGCATGGCGCGCCACCGCAGCCGCTTCGGCCAGTACCCGTTCCCCGTCCGCGCGCAGCCACTGCTGTTCCGCGGCGGCCAGCGCAGCGGTCAGGCCCGGATTCGGCGCTACGCCGTAGGACGTGACGATGTGCAGCGCGCAGTGCTGCAACGCGGCCTCGACGGCGGCCCACACCACGGCTTGCAATGCGATCTCCGAGCCGTCGGCGCCGACCACGATCGCCGGTGTATCCGGTCCGCTCATAGGTATCTCCTCTTCCCGTGTGCGCCGGGCCTATTCGGTGCGGTCCGCGGCGTCGGTGCGGTCTGCGGCGTCGGAAGGCGTGATCAGGCCGTAGTGCCCGTCGTAGCGGTGATAGAGCACGCAGCCGCGATCGAGATCCCGGTCCCGGAAGAAGACGAACGGCCATCCGGTCAGTTCCAGCCGGGTGATCGCCTCGGGCACGCTCAGCCGGGGCGCCTGCCGGCTGCTGACGGACAATGCCGGCAGGCCGCGGGTCACCGCGTCGGGACGCGGATCCACCTGCGCCAGACGGTAACCCGTGGCGCCGTCGCGATACAGGACGCTGTCGACGCGGCTGCCGTATTCGGTGAACAGCTGGAACTCGTAGTCCATGAGTTCCATGTCGAAGGCCGCCTCGTCGACGGTCTCGTTCGTCAGCGCGTACGACTTGTGCCGCACGACTCGACGCTCCTCGGCCGGACGCGGGTGGTACGGCAATCCGTTTCGCGGAGCAGCGCCGTGCCGCCATTCGTGGACCGCTCCGGCTCCCCGTCCCCCTCGTACGGCTTCCCAGTGCCGCGAGATGCGGGCGAGGCGTGACTCGAGCCGCGCCCGGAGCAGGTCCACGGCTTCCCGCGTGCTCGTGCCGGTGACCTGCACCCGCACCGGGCGACCGGCGAGATTCACATTGGCCTGGGCGACAACGGATCCGCCGAGGGCGGGATCACCGTGACCGGTGAGCCGCACTCGCGCGGACAGGACGGGCTCCGGCGCGTGGGCCAGCGCACGCCCGATCTTCTCCCGCGCGTAGTCCGCTCCCGCATCCGACACATAGCGGCCGGCGGAGACCTGGAGGATCGGCTCCGCCGGCGAAACGGTGTTCTGCATGAGGAGGACAGTCGCATCCGCGCGGCCCGGTGCGAGAGGGCACAAAGTCACCGTGCCGCTGCCGTTCGACCGCTTCTCGGCGGCCGACAACCGGCGAAGCCGCGGTGGTTCCGAGGGGCGATCCGGCAGCGACCCGGCTCACACTCGCGCCGCTTGCGCGGCCATCTCTCGGCGCACGTCGTCCATGTTCAACTCGCGTGCCCGTGAAATGAGTTGCTCCAGTGCGTCTTCGGGGACGACGCCCGGCTGCGCGTACAGCACGACACCGTCGCGGACGATCATCAGCGTCGGAATGGAGCTGATCCGGAACGCGCCCGCCAACTCCTCTTCCGCCTCGGTGTCGACCTTTCCGAACACGACGTCCGGATGCTTCGCGGCGACGCGCTCGAAGATCGGCGCGAACATCCGGCACGGACCGCACCAGGATGCCCAGAAGTCCAGAACCACCAGGTCCGAGCCCGCGACGACCTGGTCGAAGTTCGCCTTGGTCACTGTCGTAGTTGCCATGTCTCTCTCTTCTCTCTTGGGTCATATACCCCGGGGGGTATATGTGGAAGCGTGTGGGTGGCGCACTTATTCCACGCGGAGTCTCGCCCCGGTGCCGGAACGGAAACGTCTTCACACCGGAATCGAACGACGCCCAGGGGGGTGCGACCATCATGTGAGTAGGCATTTCCGCCGCTGCCTACCGAATCGTTGGCGCAAAGGCTTGACGAACGGGTAGTTAGCGGAGCTAAGTTAACCGTGATGCGCGCTACAGTGGCGCGTGGGGACGACTCGTCCGCCGGTAGACGACCCAGGGAGACCTACCCATGCCCGATGACGTGCAGAAGGCCGAGCGTAAACGGCGCCTCGCGGCGGCGATGGCCGACGACGAGGTGCGTGCGGCATGGCCGGATGCGGACGTCAGCGCCGCACTCGCACGCCCGGGCCTGCGCCTGGCCGAACTGGTCGACACGGTCATGACCGCGTACGCCGACCGTCCGGCCGTCGGGCAGCGGGCCGGTGAGATCGTCGTCGACGCCGAGGGGCGCCGGGTGCGGCGGCTGCTGCCGCGCTTCGAAACCCTGAGCTATCGGCAGCTGTGGTCACGCGCCGGCGCGCTGGCGAGTGCGTGGCAGGCCGCGGGGGTGCGCGCCGGTGATTTCGTGTGCACCGTCGGATTCGTCAGCAGCGATTACGTCACCGTCGACCTCGCGGGCGTGCGGCTCGGCGCCGTGGCGGTGCCGCTCCAGGCCACCGGCGCTGTCGCGCAATGGAATTCGATCATCGCCGAAACCGAGGCGCGGGTACTGGCCTGCAGCGCCGAACTGCTCGACGCCGCTGTCGAGGCCGCGCTGGCGAGTGCGACGATCGGGCAACTGGTCGTCTTCGACAGCACCGGCGACGACGACGAACGCGCGGCCGTCGCGTCGGCTCACGCCCGGCCGGCCGAATCGGGTCGCGAGATCGCGTTCGACTCGCTGCACGATCTCGTCGAGCACGGTTTCGCCCTCCCGGCCGTGCCGCTCGCGAGCGCGCCCGGCGACGATCCGTTGTCGCTGCTCATCTACACCTCCGGCAGCACCGGAACGCCCAAGGGCGCCATGTACACCGACCGCTTGGCCGCCGCGATGTGGTTGTACACCGCCAAGGCGCCGGTGCCCGCGATCACCCTCAACTATCTGCCGCTCAGCCATGTGGCCGGCCGTCTGCAACTGGGCGGCACGCTCGCTCGCGGCGGGACCGCCTACTTCACCGCGCGCAGCGATATGTCGACGCTGTTCGAGGATCTGGAGCTGACCCGGCCCACCGAACTGGTCTTCGTTCCGCGCGTCTGCGAGATGCTGCTGCAACACCACCAGGGTGAGGTCGAGGCCCGGATCGCGGCCGGCGGTGAGCGCGGCGTCATCGAGGACGAGGTGAAAGCCGAACTGCGCGAACGACTTCTGGGCGGCCGCTTCCTCGGCGCGATGTGCGCCAGTGCGCCGCTGGCACCGGAGATGCGCGCCTTCATGGAATCCGTGCTGACCATCGGCCTGCACGACGGATACGGCTCCACCGAGGCCGGCGGCAGCGTCATCGTCGACAACAAGGTCCGGCGCCCGCCGGTGCTGGATTACAAGCTCGCCGACGTCCCCGAACTCGGCTACTTCGGCACCGACCAGCCCCATCCGCGCGGGGAACTGCTGCTCAAGACCACCACCATGTTCCCGGGATATTTCAAACGCCCCGAGATCACCGCGGAGATGTTCGACGAGGACGGCTTCTACCGCACCGGCGACGTGGTCGCCGAACTCGGCCCCGACCATCTGGTCTACGTCGATCGCCGCAACAACGTGCTCAAGCTGTCACAGGGCGAGTTCGTCACCGTGGCGAAGCTGGAGTCGGTGTTCTCCACCAGCGCGCTGATCCGTCAGATCTTCGTCTACGGCAGCAGCGAACGCGCCTACCTGCTCGCGGTGATCGTGCCGACCGACGAGGCGCAGGCGCTCCCGGATCTTCGTGCGGCACTGGCCGAATCACTGCAGGAGCTGGCGAAGGAGGCCGGGCTCAACAGTTACGAGATTCCGCGCGACTTCCTGCTCGAGACCGAACCGTTCACTCAGGACAACGGTTTGCTGTCGGGGATCGGAAAGTTGTTGCGGCCCAAACTGAAGGAGCGCTACGGCGAGCGTCTGGAGCGGCTCTACGCCGAACTGTCCCAGGAACAGGCCGACGAACTGGCCGCACTGCGCCACGGTGCGGCCGATCGCCCCGTGCTGGAGACGGTGGGCCGCGCCGCGCGGGCCCTGCTGGGCTGCGCGAGTGGCGATATCCGGCCGGAGGCGCATTTCACCGACCTCGGCGGCGATTCGCTCTCGGCGCTGACACTGTCGAATCTGCTGAGCGAACTGTTCGGCGTGGAGGTGCCGGTGGGCACCATCGTCCATCCGGCGAATACGTTGCGGCGCTTGGCCGAACACATCGACACCGAACGACGCGGCGGCGGCCACCGCCCCACCCTGGTCGCCGTGCACGGGCGCGGCACACGGGTGCGGGCCGCGGATCTGACCCTCGACGCGTTCATCGACCACGAAACCCTCACCGCCGCAAAATCTCTTCCGCCCGCATCGGACCCGCCGCGCACGGTTCTGCTGACCGGGGCGAACGGCTACCTCGGCCGGTTCCTGTGCCTGGAATGGCTGCACCGGCTCGACGCCTGCGACGGCACCCTGATCTGTGTGATCCGCGGCGGTGACGTCGACGCCGCGCGAGCGCGCCTGGACGAGGCGTTCGACAGCGGGGATCCGGTTCTGCTGCAACGGTATCGGGAGCTCACCGACCGCGGGCTGACCGTCGTGCCGGGCGATATCGGCGAACCGAATTTCGGGCTGAGCGAGGACCGGTGGCGCGAACTCGCCGAAACGGTCGACCTGGTGGTGCACCCGGCGGCGCTGGTCAATCACGTGCTGCCCTACGACCAGCTGTTCGGGCCGAACGTGGTGGGAACGGCCGAGGTCGTCCGCCTGGCGATCACCGCGCGCCGCAAGCCGGTGACCTATCTGTCCACGGTCGCGGTGGCCTCCCAGGTCGACCCCGCGCGCTTCACCGAGGACGGCGATATCCGCGAGATCAGCCCGGAACGGGTCATCGACGGCGGCTACGCCAACGGGTACGGCAACAGTAAATGGGCCGGTGAGGTGTTGCTGCGCGAGGCGCACGACCTGTGCGGACTTCCGGTCGCGGTCTTCCGGTCCGACATGATCCTCGCGCACAGCGAATTCGCCGGGCAGTTCAATCTGCCCGACTTGTTCACCCGGTTGCTGCTCAGCGTGCTCGCCACCGGCCTTGCACCGGAATCGTTCTACCGCCCGGCCGCCGACGGCGGTCGCGCCCGCGCCCACTACGACGGCCTTCCCGCGGACTTCACCGCCGCCGCCATCACCGCGCTCGGCCCCGGCGCCGACAGCGGATTCGACACCTTCGACGTGCTCAACCCGCACGACGACGGCATCGGCCTGGACACCTTCGTCGACTGGCTCGTCGCCGACGGTCACCGCATCACTCGCATCGCCGACTACGCCGACTGGCTGGCGCGTTTCGAGACCGCGCTGCGTGCCCTGCCCGAGCGGCAGCGGCGGCATTCGGTTCTGCCGCTGCTGCATGGTTTCCGTCGTCCGGCTCCGGCAGTTCCGGGATCGGCGCTGCCGGCCGAGCGGTTCCGGGCCGCCGTGCGGGCGGCGGGAACCGGCCCGGACGGCGACATTCCGCATCTGAGCCGGGAATTGATCGGGAAATACGTCCGGGATCTGACCGCTGCGGGTCTGCTGTGAAGATTGCCGAAACCGGACACAGCCGGGGCCTGCCGGGCGTACCGTTTTGCCCCACAGCGTTGGTCGGCGAAGGCGCCGAGGGTGATCGCATCGCCCCGGGCGCTCGCCGAGTGCGACAAGGAGGTCGATTCCGGTGCACCGACTCGAGAAGTCCGCTCTGTGGCGCTGTGTGCTGAACGGATTGTCCGCGCTGGGTGCGGGTTTCGGCGCGATGGTTCCGGTCTACCTGAACGAGTGCCAGGTCGACGACTACCGCGACGCCGAAGCGGCCGCGGCCGAATGGGACTGGTCGATCCCGTATCAGTGGTTCGATCACGCCCACGGGTGATCGTGCGGGCCCGGCGGCGGCCGATGTGGACCGATCGTGGCCGGGCTGCCGGCGCGCCGCGGCCGCTGGTCGGCTCGGCCGTCCGCGAACGGTAGTCGCTTCGCAGCGAGGGGTCGGAGCGTGGCCGTGGCGGTGCCGGCTCCGCGTCCGACGGTCAGGTAGCCGGATCGATGGCGTCGGCCAGGTAGTCGGTCCCGCCGACATGGACCGTGTGGCCGGATTCGGTATCGGCCGTGGTGGTATCGGCGATCGCGGTCGCGAACTCGTCGATCGTGGGCAGCGCACCGTGTTCGGTTCGCGCCGCCACCGCGTCAGGATCGCGGCGTTCGAGCAGGCGCACGATGATGGTGCCCTCGATCATGTCGCCCGACACGACCGTGAAACCGATTCCGAGCGAGTCGAATTCGCCGATCATGGCGCGCAGCGCGTCCTCGCCCGCCCGCTTGCTCCGCGCTATGGGCTCGTAGTCCGCCGGGGTGGGTTTGCGGCCGTGGAAATGCGCCTGGTGGCTGGTGACGAACACGATGCGCGCACCCGGGGCCATGAGCGGTAGCGCCAGCCGGACCAGCCGCACCTGGGCGTCACGGTTGATCGCCATCGCGTAATCGGGCGCGGCGCCGTGTTCGAGCCCGCCCGAGGCGTTGAGGATCAGCACGTCAAGCCGCCCGAAGCGGGTGCGGATCTCCTCGATCATGGCCGCGGCGGCCCCGGGATCGGACAGGTCGGCGCCCACCGGCGTCGCCGATCCGCCGTCGGCGGCGATCGAATCGGCGAGAATGCTTGCCCGCCTGCGTTTCTCGCGATAGTTCAGGACGACGTGATCGCCGCGCCCCGCGAGAATCCGGGCGGTCTGCGCCCCGATGCCGCGGGAGGCGCCGGTGATCAACACGATGCGTTGTGAATCCACCCGCACTCCCACTCGTTGCTTCTCTTTCAGAATCACTATGGTAGTTCGAAATGAGAAGTGCAAGAGAGCGCGAGGGCGCCCCGCGGGCGGCGATGGAACTGCTGGGGCAGCGCTGGATGCTGCGCGTCGTCTGGGAACTGACGCCGGGACCTCTCGGTTTCCTCGAGCTGCGCCGGCGCATGGACAACTGCTCCTCGAGCATGCTCTCGGTGCGCCTGCAGACCCTGCAAGGCGCCGGTGTGATCGTCAAACGCGCCGACAAGGCCTACGAGTTGACCACGGCCGGAACCGAACTCGTGCGGGCGCTGCAACCGCTGTGGGCGTGGGCGGCGAGCAATCTCGACGCCGGCGCGGTGGGGGAATAGTCGCTGTCGTCGACCGAGCGGGCGATAGGTGCCGAGGTTGCGCGTATGCGCCGGTGTCGCGTGCCCACGGCCGCGGAATCGATCCACTAGGTTTGGTAGACACGCCCACGGGCGGCGGGTGGAGTTCGACGAAGATCTGGGGACTGACATGAACGGTGACACGATTCGGCGCGGTAGCCGCCCGCTGTTCGGCGCGGCCGCGGCCGCCGCGTTGCTGATATTGACCGGCTGCGGCTCGTCCGACTCGGGGAACGCGCGCCCGGCCGACTCGGTCGCACCGAAGGCGACCACCGCCAGCACGGTCCCGGAAGTTATCGACTGTTCCTTCAGTAAGCCGGCGGTCCGGCCGGAGAATATGATCCTCGCCTGCGCCGATCTGGGTGCTCGGGTCGAACAGATCGTGTGGCAGAGCTGGGGGCCGGATCAGGCGCAGGGAGACGGTGTCGAGCGGGAGAACACCTGCGATCCCAACTGCGCCGCCGGCAAGTACGTCACCAAAAAGGTGCATCTGACGCTGACCGACGTCGCGCGGCCGGGCAATGTCTTCACCAAGGTGACCACCGTGGATGCCGACGGTCACACCTTCACCTGGCCGAGAACTCCGCGCTGAACCGCTCCGGCGGCTAAAATTATGTGGTACTCAGGGTGTCGCTTACCGCCCGATAATTGCTACGCTGCTGTAGCAACGGTGCCGGTGCGGCCGGAACCGATGGCCGAGATGACGACCAGGAGTACCGATGAAGTTACTTCCCATTCGCAACCGCGGCGTGGGCGATCCCGGTGAGGTGGCGCTGCACGCGCGGAATGTGCAATTCGATTGGCGGGCCACCCCGCTGCACTGGCTGGCCGCCGAACCCATCGCCTCGCATGTGTTCAACTCGCTCAACCTGCTGCTGCCCGAGGGCGAGCGGATGTTCATCCAGACCTTCTCCGAGGCGCTGCCGCTGATCAAGGACGAGAAGCTGCGCGAACAGGTCATCGGCTTCATGGGGCAGGAGGCCATGCATGCCGAGACTCACAACGATTCGCTGCAGCAGGTCTTCCGCGCCCACGGCGTCGACGTCGACAGCTACGCACGGCAGATGGAGTACATCTTCCGCAAGGCGCTGGGTCCGCGAGAGGGGCAGACGCCGCGCGAGGAGTTTCAGACCCTCGTCGAACGGCTGGGCTTCATCGCCACCCTCGAGCACTTCTTCGCCTTCCTCGGCGACTGGATCATCAACGCCGATCTGGAGCGGTTCGACGCCGCGCCCAACATGCTCGACCTGTACCGCTGGCACGGCGCCGAGGAGGTCGAGCACCGCTTCGTCGCCCACGATGTCGCCGGATATTTCGAGGTCGGCTACGTGCGCCGGTGCGCGCTGATGGCGATCACCTTCCCGATCTTCGTGGCGTTGCTGCTGCGCGGTACGAAGTATCTGGTGCACCAGGACCCCGAGCTGCCGAATATGGGGTATCCCCGCATCGTGGGCAAGGCGCTCGATGCGATGTGGCGGGGTGCGCTGCCCGGAATTCCCTCGCTGCTGTGGTCGGCGCTGTCGGTGGCCAAGCCCGGATACACCCCGGCCTCGGTCGGATCGACCGCGCAGGCCGTGGCGTATCTGGCGAAATCGCCTGCGGCACAGGCACTCGCGTCGTGACGACACGCAGGCCTGTGCCCACCGAACTGCCGCCCGACCTCTACGGCGGGCGCGGCTGGGACCGGCCGATCGGCATCATCGGTGCGGTCGCCGAGGCGCGGATGCGGTGGGCGTCGCTGATCCACCGGCGTCCGGTGACCGGCGCGGTCGACAGCGGCCGGTTGCGCGTGCGGGTGGTCGAGCGGCGGATCGAGGCGCACGACGCCGATGTGGTGAGCCTGGTGCTGCGCGCCACCGACGGCAGCGCGCTGCCGACCTGGCGACCTGGCGCCCATCTGGACCTGGAACTGCCGTCGGGCCGGCTGCGGCAGTATTCGCTGTGCGGTGACCCCGCCGATCGGTCCCATTACCGCGTCGCGGTGCGCCGGATACCGGGCGGACTGGGTGGTTCGGTCGAGGTGCACGACGACCTCCGCGTCGGCGCCGAACTCACCATCCGCGGGCCCCGCAACGCCTTTCCGTTCGTCCTGCCGGGCCACGGATCCTCCGCTGCCCGTGTGCATTTCGTCGCGGGAGGCATCGGGATCACGCCGATCCTGCCGATGGTGCGGATGGCGCATCGGCTGGGCGTGGACTGGACCATGGTCTACACCGGCCGCAGTCGCGACACCATCCCGTTCCTCGCCGAAACAGAATCCTTCGGCAGCCGGGTGACGGTGCGCACCGACGACGAGGGGGGTGTGCCGACGGCGGCGGAACTGCTGCCCGGCGTCGGCGTCGACACATCGGTCTACTGTTGCGGGCCGGTCCCGATGACCTCGGCGATCGCCGCGGCCGTTCGCGAAATGCCCGGTGTGGAAATGTATTCCGAGCGATTCTCTGCCGCGCCGGTGGTCGACGGCAAGCCGTTCCGCGTCGAGCTCGCCCGCACCGGTGAGGTGCTCGACATTCCCGCCGACCGCTCGGTGCTCGACGAAGTGCTGCGCGTGCGGCCCGATATCGCCTACTCCTGCCGGCAGGGTTTCTGCCGCACCTGCAAGGTCCGGGTACTCGACGGGCAGCCCGATCATCGCGACACCGTCCTCACCCCCGGCGAGCGCGCCGAGGGCGAACTGCTCATCTGCGTATCACGGTGCGCCGGTGAGCGTTTGGTGCTCGACCTCTGACCTCCACTCGCCCTCTTCGAGGAGATTCTCGTGACCGACACCGCCCCCGTTCCGGACTCCGAACACTTCGTCCGCAACGGTGACTTCGATATCGCCGTCTACGAATACGGTGATCCCGCCGCACCGACCATGCTGCTCGTGCACGGCTGGCCCGACGACCATCACCTGTGGGATCGGGTGATTCCCAAGCTGTCCGGGCGTTTCCACGTCGTCGCCTACGACACCCGCGGCCACGGCCGCTCCACTCGGACCGATCGCACCGAGGACTACGGCCTGGACCGCTTCGCCTCCGACTTCTTCGCGGTGGCCGATGCGGTGAGCCCGGACCGGCCCGTGCACGTGCTCGCCCACGACTGGGGTTCGGTGCAGGTGTGGGAGGCGGTGTGTGAGCCGCAGGCCGCCGCCCGGGTGGCCTCGTTCACCTCGGTCTCCGGCCCGAATCTCGACCACCTGGCGAAGTGGACCCGCAATCGGATGGGCCGCGGCGCGGTGTGGGGCCCGGCCACGCAGCTGCTGTCCTCGGCCTACACCTTCCTGTTCATGACCCCCGGCCTGAACAAGGCGGTGATGCGGCCGCTGTCGTCGGAGAAGGTGTGGAAGCGGTTCATCGGCCTGATGAACGAAACCTCCCCGGAGAACGTCACATTGGGCCCGGCGTTCCGGCAGGACTTCTTCGACGGCATGCGGATCTACCGCGCCAACATCCTGCCGCGCATGCTCGGCCCGCGCGAGCGGCACACCGAGGTGCCGGTGCAGCTGATCATCGCGCGCCGCGATATCGCGGTGCGTCCGGCCGGGTACGACGACACACCGAAGTGGACCGATCGGCTGTTCCGGCGCGAGATCGCGGGCGGGCATTGGCTGCCGTTCTCCCATCCGGAGTTGCTGGCCACCTCGGCGACCGAGCTCGCCACGGCCGTCGACACCGGTGAGTATCCGCGCACGCTGCGGCGCGCCGAGGTCGGCGCGCAAGCCGGGCCGTTCACCGAGCGGCTGGTCGTGATCACCGGCGGCGGCAGCGGCATCGGCCGCGAAACGGCGCTGGCGTTCGCCCGCCGCGGCGCCGAGGTCGTCCTGTCGGATCTGAACCTGGACGCCGCCAAGGAGACCGTGGAACTGATCACGGCGGCCGGTGGCATCGCGCACGCCTACGCCGTCGACGTCTCCGACGAAGCGTCGATGAGCGAGCACGCGAGCGCGGTGATCGCCGCCCACGGCGTGCCCGACATCCTGATCAACAACGCCGGCATCGGCCAGGCCGGAGACTTCTTCGAGACCTCCGCCGCCGAATTCGACCGGGTGCTGCGGGTGAACCTCGGCGGCGTGGTCAACGGCTGCCGCACCTTCGGCGCCGCCATGGCCGAGCGGGGACTCGGCGGACATATCGTCAACCTGTCCAGCATGGCCGCCTACAGCCCGCAGCAAGGTTTCAGCGCCTACTCGACCAGTAAGTCCGCGGTTTTCATGTTCTCCGACTGCCTGCGCGCCGAACTGGCCGGCAAGGGTATCGAGGTGCACACCATCTGCCCCGGCATCGTGCACACGAATATCGTTGCGACAACGAAGTTCTCGGGCCTGTCCGACGATGCGGAGGCCGCGAAGCAGGCCCGCTACGACGCGCTGTACCGCAAACGCGGCTACGGCCCGGAGAAGGTCGCCGACCGGATCGTGCGCGCGGTCGAACGTCACCGCGAGATCGTCCCGGTCACGCCGGAAGCCCACCTGCAGTACCACTTCAGCCGCTTGGCCCCGGCCGTCAACCGCTTCGTCGCGGCGCGGGTGAAGCTGACGTAGGCCGCGTTTCGCGTCGTCGGCGCGAGGGACCGGTCGTACGGTCGATGCGACCGGTCCGCCTGTTTGCGCCGGGGTCGAGGGAGCCTGGAGAGCAGGCGGCCTTCACTCGGGGCGAATCGGTGCGTGCTGCGGTGATCGCGAGGCGTCTGCCCAGGGCGGTTCGGCGGCGCGGGGGTCCACGCCGGAATCCGTGTCCGGCGCGTGCGCCGTCCCGGCTTCGGCGGTGGGCGTGTCCGGGCGGCTCTCGGCCGGCGCCGCACCAGATTCCGGCGGGGTCGACCGTTCCAGGAAGCGCAGCAGCTCCACCGGGAACGGCAGGACCAGGGTCGAATTCTTCTCTGCCGCAACTTCGACGACGGTTTGGAGCAGTCGCAGCTGCAGGGCCGCCGGGGCGGTCGCCATCCGTTCGGCGGCGTCGGTCAGCTTCCGTGAGGCCTGGAGCTCGCCCTCGGCGGTGATAACGCGGGCGCGGCGTTCACGCTCGGCCTCCGCCTGCCGCGACATCGACCGTTTCAGCGACTCCGGCAGCGCCACATCCTTGATCTCCACCCGGTCGATGTGGACGCCCCAGGCGAGGGCCGGGCTGTCGATCATCAACTCCAGACCCTTGTTCAGCTGTTCGCGGTTGGACAGCAGATCGTCGAGTTCGCTCTTACCGATGATCGAGCGCAGCGAGGTCTGCGCCACCTGTTCGACGGCGAACAGATAGTCCTGGACCTCGACCACCGCCTGCGTCGGGTCGATCACCCGGAAGTACACCACCGCGTCGACCCGCACGGTCACGTTGTCGCGAGTGATGCCCTCCTGTCCCGGCACCGGCATCGTGACGACCTGCATCGGCACCTTGTGCATCTTGTCGACGAA
>NZ_LZMK01000384.1:0-623 GCF_001665865.1 Nocardia sp. 852002-20019_SCH5090214
GACCGGATGCCCGGACGGGTGCCGGTGCCGGTGGCCCGACGACGACGAACGCTTCGAATGCGGGTGCCCCGGCTGCGCCGACTGGCGGCCGATCCCGGCGATCGACTGGGTCATCGTCGGCGGCGAATCCGGGCCCCACGCCCGGCCGATCGAGGCGGACTGGGTGCGCGACCTGCGCGACCAGTGCGTCGAGGCCGGGACCGCGTTCTTCTTCAAGCAGTGGGGTGGTCGCACCCCGAAAACGGCCGGGCGCGAACTCGACGGCCGGATCTGGAACCAGTACCCGCAGAACAGGAGCACCCCATGCCACGCCTGATGTCGGTCTCGCTCACCGAGGACCAGGTCCGCGACCGCACCAAGACCGTCACCCGCCGCACGGGCTGGCTGATGCTGACGCCCGGCACCCGGCTCACGCTGTGCCGCAAGGTGATGGGCCGCCGCCGCGGCGAACCACTTGTACGGATCGTCGATGTCGAAGTTCTCGACGTGCGCCGCGAGCGCCTCGACACCATCACGAACGAAGAAGTCCGCGCCGAGGGCTTCCCTGAGATGACGCCGGCGCAGTTCGGCGAGTTCTTCTGCGGCAGCCACACCGGCTGCACCCCGGACTCGATGGTCACCAC
>NZ_LZMK01000385.1:0-3404 GCF_001665865.1 Nocardia sp. 852002-20019_SCH5090214
ACTCCCGCCGCCTCCCCCGCGCACGCCGGCCCCGGCTTCATCGCCGCTCCGCTCGACCCCGCGCAGGTTCCCGGCGCCGACCCGGCCGCCCCCGCCCTGTCGCCCGGTGCCGTACCACCGGATATGGCCGATCAGGTCGGTGCGGAGGTCAAGGAATTGACTCGGGACACCCCGTTCAGCATGGTCGCGCTGACCGCGAAGGAACTGGCCGACACCACCTCCCTGATCCGCGCCCAGCAGGCCGACGGCACCTGGGGACCGTGGTTCCCGGCCGATCGGGTCGATACCGATCGCAGCGATCACGCGGCCGCCCCCGCCCGGACCGGCACCGAACCGATCTACGTCGGCGAGACCAAGGCGGTTCAGATACTGACCACCCACAAGGCGATCACCCCGGCCGCCGGCCGCTCCGACGACCCGGCGCAGCAGGCCGCCTCGCAGCTCTCGGCGGTGCTGATCAATCCCGGGCGCGGCGCGATCGACGACAACCTGGCCTCCGTCGCCGCGCCGCTGCCTGGCGGCGGGCCGAAGGTGATCAGCCGGGCGCAGTGGGGCGCCGACGAATCGCTGCGCTGCGAGGAACCCACCTACGACGACGGGCTGGGCGGAATCACCGTGCACCACACCGCCGGGCGCAACGACTACACCAAGGCCGAGTCCGCGGGCATCGTGCGCGCGATCTACGCGTATCACGCCAAAACGCTGGGCTGGTGCGATATCGGCTACAACGCACTGGTCGACAAGTACGGCCAGATCTTCGAGGGCCGCTACGGCGGTCTGGACCGCCCGGTCGAGGGCGCGCACGCGGGCGGTTTCAACGAGAACACCGCGGGCGTGGCGATGATGGGTGATTTCGAGACCGAACCGCCCAGCGACGCCCAGCTCCAGGCCACCGGGCAGTTCGTCGGCTGGCGGGCCGAGATCGCGGGACTGGACCCCGAGGGCCACACCACCATGTACTCAGAGGGCACCGACTACACCCCGTACGCCGAGGGTGCAGCGGTGGACCTGCCGATCGTGTTCGCACATCGCGATGTCGGCAATACCACCTGCCCCGGTGATGCCGCCTATGCGCGCATGGATCGCATCCGCGAGATCGCCGCGGGCGTCGCCGCCGACACCGCGCCCGCGGCTCCGAAAGACCAACGCGCGCACGCGGATCTGGCGGCTCTCGCGAACGCGATCGCCACATACTGGGCGGGGCAGGGCGGTCCGAACGGACACCTCGGCGCCGCCTCCTCCGAACCGACGCCGACCGGCGACGGCGGCCAGTACGCCAAGTTTGTCAACGGCTACGTCTACGCCGCGCCCGACGGCTCGATCGTCGAGCTGGCAGGCCGGATCCTCGACCGCTTCGTCCAGCTCGGCGCCGAATCCGGGGCGCTCGGAACGCCTTTGCGCAATCCGTATCCGGTTCCCGGCGGTCAGCGGGCCGATTTCCGGCTCGGCTCACTGATCCTCGACACCGCCACCGGCGTCGTCACCACCCTGCTGAAACACGGTGGGGCACAACCCGGCCCGGCGGGCGAGCCGATTCCGCAGGCACTGCCCGTCGCGGACGCCCCGGCCCCGCCGACGGCTCCGGACGCGCCCGCACCTTCCGATCCGCAAGCATCGGCCGCACCCCAGCCGGCACCCGATGCGCAACCGGCCCCCGATGCCCAAGCAGCACCGGAGGCGCCGGCCGCCCCCGCTCCCGAAGCGCCGAACCCGGCCGCACCCGCACCGGTTGGTCCGGTTCCCGAAGCGCCGCCCGCGCCCGAGTCCGCTGCGGCGGCGCCGTCCCAGCCCGTTCCTCCGGCCCCGGCGGGCTGAAGGCCGAGGTCGGCACCCCGAACTATTCGTGCAAACCTCCACCCACATGCGCGAAACCCGCCGATTGCGGCGAGGTTTGCACGATTGCTTCGGGCCGAGACAACCTGGGCTGAGGTCCTCAGCTCTCCCACCAGCGCTCGAGCACCCGCGCGACGCCGTCCTCCGAATTGGAGGCGGTGATCTCGTCGGCGGCGGCCTGGGCCTCGGGGTGAGCGTTGCCCATCGCCACGCCGTGCCCGGCCATCCGGAGCATCGGCACGTCGTTGGGCATATCGCCGAAGGCCAGGATCGCCGCCGGGTCCACCCCGAGCCGCTCGGCGACCACGCTCAGGCCGGCGGCCTTCGTGATCCCGGGCGCGGACAGTTCGATGAGCCCGTTGTTGGTGGAGTAGGTGATGTCGGCCCGCCCGGCCAGGTGGGGTTCCAGGGCCGACTGCATCTCCGCACTGGGCGTTCCCCGCAGCCGGATCAGCATCTTGATCGCCGGCGCCGAGATGACCTCCTGCCGCGACACCTGGGTGTCGTCCGGATTCAGCCAGGCGTGCTCGTATTCGGGTGAGCTGACGAATTGCGGCGTCGCGGCATCGTGCGCGCTGCGGCCCACGCGCTCGGCGGCCAGCCCGCAGCCGGGTAGCACGCGCTCGGCGAGGTCGGCGATCCACGCCAGACTCTCCACATCCAATGTGCTGGTGTGCAGGATGCGATCGGCGGCACTGTCGTAGATCACCGCGCCGTTGCCGCAGACACACAGCGGAGGAAAGCCCAGGCCCTCGACCACCGGATCGATCCAGCGCGGCGGACGACCCGTGGCCAGCACGAACGGCACTCCGTCGGCGATCAGCGCGGCCACCGCGGTACGGGTGCGCGGAGTCACCCGTTCCCATTCGTCGAGCAGCGTGCCATCGACATCGGTGGCCACCATCTTCGGCTTCGGCAGACGCGTCACCTATTCCATCCTGCCCGAAATTCCGGCGTGGCTGTAATCATTTGCCCGCGCCCCGCCTGCGAGTGGGCCGGAAGTGGTGCACGATGTCACCGGTGGACTCGAGACCATTCCCTATGATCAGGGGCTAGTAACCGACCCGAGGGGACCGATGACCGGCTTTCTGCTACGACGTGCGCTCAACTATGTCGTGCTGCTGGCGCTGGCGTCGTTCCTGGCTTTCAGTCTGGCGTCGCTGACATTTCGCCCGCTGGACAGCCTCGAACAGCGCAATCCGCGACCGCCGCAGTCGGTGATCGATGCCAAGGCCCACGAACTGCATCTCGACCAGCCGATCCCGCAGCGCTACCTCACCTGGGTCGGCGGCGTGGTGCACGGTGACTTCGGCACGACCCTGACGGGGCAGCCGGTCAGCCAGGAACTGCCGCGCCGGATCGGGGTCAGTCTGCGGTTGCTGATCGTAGGCTCGGTCGTCGGAACGGTCCTCGGCGTGCTGATCGGTGCGGCCGGTGCGATCCGGCAATATCGGTTCAGCGACTACTTCACGACGATATTTTCCCTGCTGGTGCTCAGCACGCCTATCTTCCTGTTGGCCACGCTACTGAAATACGGTGCGCTGGAAATAAATTCGGCCGCGGGGCAGCAG
>NZ_LZMK01000386.1:0-619 GCF_001665865.1 Nocardia sp. 852002-20019_SCH5090214
GGGGGCCGCGCCGTCGATCGCCGCCAGAATGGATGGCAGGTCGCCACCTGCGCAGAACGCCTTCTCGCCGGTCAGGATGACCACGTCCACGCGATCGTCGCCGTCCGCCGCGGCGAGTTCGCGTCGCAATGCCTCGATCAGATGACTGGTCAATGCGTTTCGCGCGGCCGGGCGATGCAGCGTGAGGATGCGAACCCCGCCACGCTGTTCGGTGAGCAGCATCAGCCCCTTCGACACTTCGGCGCGGGTCATGTGCACTCCTCATCGAGTTCGCGGCCGGATTCCCGCCACCATTCTACGCGACTTGTTAATCTAGGTTATCTATCTACCTGAGGAGCGGCCATGCCTCCCGTGGCACGCACGCTCCGGCGAGGAGAATCAATGGGCGTAACGATCGACAGGTCCGCACACGCCGCCATCGTCACGCTGCGCTGGCCCGAACGGCGAAACGCCCTCGGACCACAGGAAGCCGAGCAGGTCGCGGAGGCGATCGCCGAGGCGGCCGACTCGGGCGCCGCGGCGCTGGTCCTGACCGGCGAGAAGGCGTTCTGCGCGGGCCTGGATCTGCGTGAGCTCGGCGCGACCGGGGACAACGCCGCCCGGATCGCTGCGGCGGACA
>NZ_LZMK01000387.1:0-855 GCF_001665865.1 Nocardia sp. 852002-20019_SCH5090214
CGCCGCCCTGCACGAACTCGACGCCGCCACCACACACCAGACCACCACCCCAGCCGCGACCGCGACCGTCGCGCGCGACGAGACCGTGGCGGCCGATCGCACGGACATGGACGAGTTCGAGCGCGACTTCACCGCGCGCGACGACGCTGCGGCCGATCGCGCGGAGCCCACACCGATCGCGCGCGAACCGATCGCGCGCGCGGCCGAGGAGGCCGGTTCGATCGCGCGCGACGACATCGATCGCGCGCCGATCGCGCGCGGGGATGCCGATCACTCGCGCGCGGCCGACGACGTCGCGGCCGTCCCGCAGGCCAGTGCGGAGGTGGCTGCCGATCGCGCGCCGATCGCGCGCGACGCTGCGGCCGATCGCGACCGCGCGGCGGCCGAGGCCGAGCCGATCGCGCCCGAACCGGCGGTGGACGATCGCGCGCCGATCGCCGCGCACAGCCCTGTTGAGCTGGGAACCGATCGCGAGTCGATCGCCGATCACGAGACCGACACCGCCCCCGCCGAGGGGGATCAGGACGAGCCCGCGCGCGACGACTCCGATCACGACCGCGCGGCGGTCGTGACCCTTGTGCGCGGAAATTCCGGGCGGCCGATCGCGCGCGACAACATCGATCGCGCGCACACCGGTCGCTCGTCGATCGCGCGCGAACCCGCGATCGATCACCGCGCGCGCGACATCGAGCGCCTCCCCGCGGGTGAGTGCGCGATCGAACGGCGCGCGATCGACACCTGCCGCAGCGCTGTCGCGCGCGATCGGCGCGCGATCGGCCGCGCGCGCGGTGATCGATCGCGGGCTGTCACGCCAGCCGATCGAGATGCTCGCGCGCATCTACGAGGCCCGCTCGC
>NZ_LZMK01000388.1:0-553 GCF_001665865.1 Nocardia sp. 852002-20019_SCH5090214
GGCCACACCACAGACGACCGCACCCGCGTCGACTTCGTCGTCGACTACCTCACCGGAGACACCCGCAACATCGACCTGCTCACCTCCCCGGTGTTCGTCGATCCCGGAGAGGAAGCCCGCGGCCGCATCCCGGAGCTGCTGGCCGGATTCGACGAAGGCCACGTCACGGCCAAGCAGATGGCCGCCGAGATCTCGGTGATGACCGCGGCCGACCAGGCCCAGGTCCGTGAAGCCGGTAAGGCGATCCGCGCCGGACGCGAGCCCAGTACGCGACTGTGGCCCGGCTACGCCAACCGCGAGCAGATCAACGAGGAGATCTTCCTTCTCGCAGGCGATGTCGAAGACATTCGAGCAATCGCGGACTACGTCGCCGAGAACGACCTCTCCGACGAAAGTCCCGAGACCTGGGGTGTCGGTGACGAAACCGCCGCGACCATCGAGCGGCTGCGCGAGCGGGGCGACGAGATCGTCGCGGTCGCCACACTCCAGCACGGCCTGGCCGACATCGAGCGCAGCCAGCTCGTCACGATTGTCGACGACGTAGCCGCCGGAA
>NZ_LZMK01000389.1:0-2623 GCF_001665865.1 Nocardia sp. 852002-20019_SCH5090214
GCGTGCTGTCGCTGGGGTGCATGCTCACCGTCACCACACGCGCCGCCCGCGACGCGGTGTCGGCGGGGTGATCATCGGCCGTGGGGCGGGCAGTCGCGGTGACCGTGACGTGCAGGTCGCGCCACCGGTCCCACATGTCGGCTGTTACGGGGGCCAGTGCGATCGCGGCGGGGGCACCGCTGCGCGCGAATTCGGGTTCCAGCAGCGGCGTCGCGGCCTCGAACGCGCGCCGGGGATCGGGCCCCTCGGCAGGCCGGTAGGTGAACATCGTCTCCACCGCCGTCGACGTGACCGAGTCGGCCGAGCACGGGTCGACGGCGGTGAAGGGTGGATCGAATCCTGCACCTGCACAAGAGGGTTCGTCGGGCGGTCGGCCGCGTGACGGGTGTTCGGTGCACGCGGTCAGCAGGTACATTCCGGCCAAGACGGTGAGCAAGGTTGCGATGGGGCGTGAGGTCATTGCTGGTTCCTCGAGTGTTGGATCAGGCAGGTGAGATCGGCGCGCCGCCAGTCGACCCAGACGCCGAGCTGATGGCCGGTCGCGGGATTGGTGGCGGCGTCGACGACCAGGTCGAGCACCAGGCCGCTGGTGAACGCCGCACGGTGCAGGGCGCCGGGGTCCGCGACGAAGCGGGATGTGACGATGCGCAGAGTGGCCACGTCCGCGCCCCAGAGGTCCTTCCCGTGCGCGGCGAGCCAGATCGCTTGCAGCGCTGCGGCTTCGATGGCGGCGTCGTCGCTGTCCACGATCAGGTCGCGGTGGAAGCGATCGTGGGCCACAGTGCGCCCGTCGGGCCGGCAGATGGTGAAGGTCTGCCGCGTCGCGGCGACCCAGGCCAGAAGATGCGGCCCCGCTGATGCCCGCGCGGCGAGCCGTTGCTCGTGGGTGTAGCGACCGTTACCGGCTGCACTGGCCATCGTGGTGTTGCGACGCTTCGATGACGGAGGTGTAGGACGTCCACGGACGGACCGAGCCTTACGTCGTCGACGCGAATTATTCGGTGTCACAGTTGTTTTCCCTCCTCCGCCGTGGGGGTTCGGGGTTGTGGTGGTGGTGTGCTGTAGCGGCGGATGTCGAGGTGGTCGGTTCCGGCGACTCGGGCGAGCGGGGCGGTGGTGACGGTTTGGCCGGTTTGGGGGGCGTGGATGACCAGGTCCGTGCCGCCGGCGTCGCGGCCCGCGTACACGGCGACATGGTGGGAATCGCTCTCGCCGGGGGTTGTGAAGAAGATCAGGTCCCCGGGTTGCCGCTGATCGAACGCGACGATCTGCCCGGCCGGTGAGTCTTGTTGGGCCTGGGTGTAGTGCGGCAACCGGATTCGACCGCCTGAGGCCTGGTAGATCGCGTACAACGTCAACCCGGAGCAGTCGAACCCGCCGCCCGTCGGCCCATCGGCGTCTCCCCCACCCCACACGTACGGGGTACCGATCCACCGCTGCGCCGCGGCCACGACCGCCTGCCCGAACCCACTGGCCGGCACCGGCGCGCCGGAGGATCCCGAACCGGGTCCACATCCGCGAGCCGGTTGTCCTGGCGCGAGGGTGGGCACGGCCGCTGGGTCGATATCGGCGAACATCGCGTAGAGGCGTCGGGCCAGGTCCAGTTGTCCGGCATAGGCGTTCGGTGCGGACACCTCGACTGCCTGGGCGAGTTCGGCCGAGGTCATCGAAGCGGCGCCGGGGATGGTGGCGGCTTGGTTGTAGAACCAGTTGATCTGATAGATCGCGTTCATCAGCGTGGCGATCCCCGCGCTTCCCCAGACGCTGACCCGCATCTGGTGCGGGCCCACCGAATCGTGGTCGGCGCCGACGCCGTCGTTGGGGTAGTTCAACGATTCCGGGACGTTGGAGTTCGCAAGGTTCCGCAACGTCGATTCGGTGATCATCGCCACCAGTTCGGCGATGATCACCGACTCCGGAGCTCGGCGTTGCTTGCCGATCGCCACACCGTTGCGCGCCAGCTCCAACTGCCGCTCGTTCAACCCCGCCAGCGATTGACCGGTCGAGCCCGCCACTCCCCCATCTAGCACTGGCGTCGCACACGAGTCCGCGGGCTGTATTCCGACCAGCAAGGCCAGGAAAAGGATCAACGCGATGGGAAGGCACACGATGCCTGCGAGGAGGGTTCTGGAAGACATCACCCATCGCCGTCCTCCCCGACCCCGAGGACCTCGGCCTGGAACGGAGGCCGCGGACGATCGTTGTTTCCGCCGGTGAGGTGGGAGAAGCGGCGGTTGGTGTTGTGGATGTCGCGGGCGCGCTCGGTGGGGGTGAAGGTCATGCGGAACGGGATGCCGGGTGCATCGGCTTCTCCGGTCTTGAGCAGGAAACATCCTGTGCCGGGCGGTGTTTCGCGCGCGCCGGTGTTGTCGAGGTGATCGTCGGTCGGTGGCCGGGGCGCGGCCCAGGAGGTGACCAGCAACTTTTCGGTGTCGGTGATCGATACCGCGGCGCGGAGTCGTTCGATCTCTTCCGGCCCGACGGGGCCGATGATCTTGGCTCGGGCGCGTTCGAAGAAGCCGAGGGCTTTGGCTTGCGCCGCGGCGGAGTCGAAGGCGGCGAGGTCTTTGATGGTGTGGCTGCACATGATCAACCCGGTGCCCAGCGGCCGGTTCAACCGGGT
>NZ_LZMK01000390.1:0-3193 GCF_001665865.1 Nocardia sp. 852002-20019_SCH5090214
CGATGCCGCACACAGCGTTTCGATCCCGCGCCGTAGCCAGCCCGCTGGCAGTCCGGTTCGGTCCCGACGACCCCGACGCTGTGCGCGCGACCGCGCTACGCGCGGTGCAGGACTCGGTGAAGCGCTACATCGACTGGCAACATCACCCAGCACCCGACAGCCCGGCTGCCGGTCCCGGCGAGTGGCGGTTGACGGCGATCAACGGCATCGAAGACGATTTGCGTCGCGCCTACCTCGACGCCGTCCGGAGCGGGGTGCCGATCAGCGAGATCGACACTGCCCACGACCTCGGGCTCGCCGGCGTGGGCTGGGACCAGCAACCCGCCCACCCACTGCTGGGACGGCTGGAACACCTCGCCCACGCACTCACCCTCGCCGAGGCCCGCGCTGGCACCGATCGCGCCCGGATCCGGGAACTGGAAAACGAGCTCGACCACGCCCACACGCGGATCGAAACCCTGTCCGAAGATCTCGCCCACGCGCGCAACACCATCGCCAAGCAGACCGAGGAACTGGTCGATGCCGAATGGCTGACCGGCGACCGCCACCACAACACCGAACCAGGCCCGCAACCCGCCCGCGCGCTGGCCCGCATGAACACCGAGCTGGCTTTGGCCAACGACATCGACGCCCTCGAACGCGCCGCAACACGCGACACCAGCGGTGGGATCAGCAAAGCGATCGATACCGCACTGCCCGGTCAGCCCGACTATTGGCCCGAGACCACCGACCCAGACACCGGGCGACCGTCCGGCACGACGGATCACGGCCCGGAGGTGGCGCCGTGACCGCGCTGGACGAGCCGCTGGGATTCACCAACCCCGACTACTACCGCGACGCCACCTCACCTACCGAGCGGCAGCTGCGCGCCGACTTCGCCCGCTACTACCAGCTCCGCGAGATCGCGCCCTCCGCCGCTACCGCCGAGGCGCGCGCCGAATTCAACTCCCGCGCAGACGAGTTGGCGATCCGCTGGGCACGCCACGAGTCCGAACACTGGCGCGGCACCTGGGCGGGACTGCAACGAGTAGTTGCCGGATGGCGAACCCAACCGGAGATCGCGCGCCGCAACTACGACCAAATCGCGCGCGCCCGCGTCACCGGCGAGGTAGCGATCGACGACGACATCTGGCGCACCCTGCAACAAGCCCGCCTGATCACCGGGCACGGCACCGGCACGATCACCGGCTCCACCCAAGACGCCGCACGCCGCTACCCGTACCTGCAACCCAACATGGGCACCACCCTGGCGCCGACGACGCGAGCGGATACCGATATCGATCGCCGAACCGCGGTCGAGCGCACGCTGGGCGCACCCAGAAATCCGGCAGTCGCGTTGCCGAGCCTCGCGAAGGTCGACGCGGTCATCGCCAACACCGACGAACTGCTCGAGACCGAGGAGGCAGCAGCCGATCTCGACGACGGCCGCGACGCACGAAAAATGCTGCTGCCCCGAGCAGTTCGCGATGCACCGATCTCGGCCGACTACAGCGACACCGAAACATGGCAACGCCGCCACGCCGATGCCCTGCGAGAAGTACAGGATCTCGCCGCCGAGCACAGCACCATCGCCGACGGGCTCAACGGAGTAGACGACCAAGCCCGTATTGCCCGGCTCGACCGCCTGCGGGCCGGCCTGAGCGCCGCGCGCCGTGACGCCCTTGCCATCGGACTCACCGACGACCAGGTACAGACGGCCTACACCACCGGCCGCGATGGAACCTACTGGGCCACACAACCATCCGATCCACAGCTGGGACGCATCGCCCAGCTGCTCGAACACCGCGACCTCGCCCGTGCCGCCGCAGAGGCTTACCGGAACCAGCTCACCTCGGCGCCCGCCACGACCGCAGACCCGGCAATACCGGTCACTCACGGTAGCCGGGTCGAGGCTGCAGATGCTCCAATGCGCGGTGACGGTACAGGTGCCGCGATCAGCACCGCCGTGGATGTGGCCCTCCCCGATACCGACATCGGCGAATGGTCCCCGCCCGCCACCGACCCGGCAGCGGAAGAGGTTGTTTCCCAGCTCGATCGGGAGGTGAGCTTGTGATGGCCCTCGGCCCGGGTTATGCACAGCTGTTCACAGTGTTGTCCCCAGCGGGGGCGGCGTGATGGCGCGGCAGACGCGGCGCCGAACCACCGGCGTGCTCGGCGAGGAAACCTGGCTGCTGCTCATCGCCCTAGGTGTCATCGCTGTGGCGCTGCTCGCATGGGGTGCACTGTCGGCCGGTAGTTGGTGCGCCGGACTGCCCATCACCGCGCACCCAGTAGCAGCGCTGTTGCAGGTGATGGTCGGCCAGCATCGGTGGCCGTGGCAGTCCAGCGCGATCTTCGTCGTGGCGCTCGCAGTCGTCGTGGCGCTCGCGAGCGTGTTTCGCAGGCGGTGGGCAGCGATGCGGCGCAGCGACATCGATAAGGCGGCGCGCACGATGGTGTCGCCGCGACACATTTCTGCTGCGCGACAGCAGGACAACGCGACCGCTGGCGAGCGGCTGCTCAAAGACGCGCCACCGGAGGTGCGGGCGCTGCCGGGGCCGCCGTTGGGCCGCACCGTCGTCGGGGGAGTGGAGTTGTTCGTGCCGGCCGAGATGGGTGTGTTCATCGCGGCCGGGCAACGCACCGGCAAAACAATGGCATGGGCGATCCCGGCGGTGCTGAGTGCGTGGGGTCCGGTGATGGCGACCTCCAACAAGCCCGACCTCTACCGTCACACCGTGTTCGGTCGTGAACAGCGCGGCCGAGTGTGGCTGTGTGATCTCCAGGCGGTGACCGGGCATCCGGTGTGCGGGTTCTGGGTCGACCTGCTCGCCCGAGTGCGCACATTGGCTGCCGCGCGAAAGCTGGCCTCCTTCTTCGTCTCTGGTGCTTCGGGATCGGCGTCGGAGCGAGCGAACGCTCGCGTCGATTCGTATTTCGATGGTGGCGCTCAAGAACTTTTGGCGTTGTATCTTCTGGCGGCCGCGTGTGTCGAGGGTGATTTGCTCCATGTCGCCGAATGGCTGTCCAGCGACCAGGACCAAACCCCCATTCTGATCCTGCGCCACCACAATCATGACAGGGCGGCCCAGCGCATCCTCGACGCGCAGGGTTTATACGCGCGCCAAAGGGACGGTTTGTACGACATGGCGCGCCGGTTCTTGAATGTGCTCTCCGACGAGGGCTATGCCACCATGATCACCCCACCCGCCCG
>NZ_LZMK01000391.1:0-6638 GCF_001665865.1 Nocardia sp. 852002-20019_SCH5090214
CCCGACGAACGCGTCGAACTCGGAAAACTCAGCGCCGAGGCCCGCGACCACCGCGACCGGCTACTGCGCGACCTGCAGCACCCCACGATTCTGAGCCCACGAACACCCGGCCGCCCCGAACGAGGCTGGAGCTTGGACCGCTGACTCCCCTTACGCCACGATTGATCGACACGATCAGCGCCACGGTGAGCCATGTCGCGCAACCGATCCCTCTCCGACACTGCCCTACTCCCGGCTCCTTGGCGGTCAGACAGCGAATACCGTGTGAGCCTTGTCGAGAAAACGCTCCCGGGCCTGTTCGGCCTTGCTCCACCTAGCAGCGCAGGAACTCACGTAGCGGCGGTGGTCCTCCGTGTCCATCCACTCGCCAGTTTCTTCTACGTACATCTTCGCGGCCGAGTACCACTCATCAATCTGTAGGGAGTACTTACGGAGATGGTCGTGCAGGTCGCGCAGGCTTTCTCTCAGCTCGCGCGGTCCAGCGAACTCCGCGGCGCCCTCAAGTTCCCGGAGCGCGCTGTATGCCTCGATGTGAAGACGCTGTGCTTCCTGCGCGTCCTTGCGTTGTTCCTGCAACGCATCTCGTACCTCCCGCGCGGCCTCGTAGAACCGAGCAACCCCCCGGATGTAGTCGAGATGAGCCTCGTACCGGCGATCCTGCACAGCATGCTCACGGACAGCAGCACTCTGTTTGCGCGCTGACCTCGCACTGAATGCAGTTCCGCTAAACGACGCCAGGCCACCGACTAACGCGCCGGCCACACCAATCAACCCCGTAAGTTCTGCTCCCACACTGCTAATGAAAGCAGCCGGACGCCACGACAACTCTGCGCGGCGTGGATGAGCGGGGCGCAGGGGCGTGTGCTTGTCGGTTCGAGCGGGCATACTCGGGCGGCTGGTCTGGATGCGAGGGAGGGCGGTGGCGGTGCTTCGCTATGCGTGCACAAACCCGTGGTGTCTGTACTCCTCGCACTACACCTCCACGTGTCCGTGGCGGGCGCCCAGCCGCAGCGAGCCCTTGCCGCGGCCCCGGTACTTGACCCCGGCTCAGCGGGCTGCTCAGCAGCGGTTGAACGAGATGATCGTCGACCGCGACTTCGATCTGCGGAAGACACCGCGCTACATGCGGGAGCGGGAGCAGGATCGCGGCTCACGCCGTGTCGACGATCCCGGCCACCGGTGGCTGCTGGTCTTCGTCCCGGTCGCGCTGCTGGTGGGCGCGGTGATGGGGCTGTTGATGCTGTACCTGTGAACGGTCCGCGAATCGGTATGCCTCAGAATGCAGGTGACCCCCGCCGGGTAGGTGCCGGCGGGGGTCACCTGAATTCTGAGTTTCGTTACACGGGTTCGATCCGGACGACACCGCAGGCGGTCCACCGCTCACCTCTGCGGGTGACCAGCGGGCCCGACCACGGCGTGGTGCGGCGGAATCCGTGAGCGGTGAGTGTGGTGTCGATGTTGTCGACGCCTGGGGTGTAACCGATTACCTCCCACCGGTCACCGTGGTCGAAGCCGACGAACTGGCCGTCCTCGCTGAACAGGACCTCACCGGCGTGGATGTGCAGGGCCGGTCCTTCGGGGTCTTGCGGGTGGGCGATGATGACGATGGCTTCCTCGATCGTGGTCACCGCTGCGCTCCTGCCTGGCGCAGGTTGCGGCGGCCACCGACGCCGGCCGGGCCAGCGGACGCGGCCCGCGATTGAGCGACCGTCGTGTCCGGTCGCGCGGTGCAGGCCCGCGACGGCGAGCTGGCGGCGGCGCGGGCGGCGTCGTCGCGCATCATCGCGATGCGCTCGAATTTCGTGTCCCACTGCTGCTCCCGTTCCGCGGCCGCTTGGCCGAGGTGCCCGGCCTCGCGGGCGCCGGCATCGATGGCGGCGCGGATCTTTCCTCGCGACTGGTCGTTGGCACCAGCGGCGGCCAAGGCGCGGCCGAAGGTGTCGCGGTGTCGGGCGTATGCCCTGCGCTCGTGATCGACCCCGTTGACGACCGCGCCCGTGGCGACACTCCTCACCGAGTCGGTGAGCTGTGACAGCGGCAATCCGATGTCGCGGGACTTGATGCGATTGTCGATGTCCACGCCCGCGCCGCGGATCAGCTCTGTGGCCTGGGACTTCATCGCGGCGACGAGTTGTCCGGCGGTGGCGCCGATGCGCTCGCTGTCGACTGCGCGCTTGCTGTCCTCGTCGACCAGCAGCAGCTCGGGCAGATCGTCGAGGCTGCGGACACGGCCGGTGTCGACGTCTTCGACGATCGCGGCGATCTGGGCGCGTTCGATCGGCGCGAGCCCCTTGCCTTCCTGGATCTGGGCGAGCAGCTGGTCACCGGCGTAGGCCAAAGCCTGGATCTGGGCCTCGATATCGTCGTTGACGCCGATCATCTCCGGCGACTGTCTGGAGATGTCGGTGTCGACGATGTAGTCGGCGGCCTGGGTGAGGTCATCGCGGTTGCGGACCATCGCCTTGATGTCGTCGGTCAGGGTCTGGCGATCGAGGTAGCCGGGCCACACATCGAGGTCGCCGCGCTCTCCCTTCTTGAACGCGAGCCAGGCGTCGCGGACGGTTTTCTGGTCGGCGGTGGTCATCACCGAGATCTCGTGGGTCATGCGCTGCGGCTGGATCGTGCCGCCGTCCAGGTGTTCCAGCAGGTCGGCGACCTTGCCGCGCATCGCCTCGCCGCGGTCGATGTAGACCGGGGACTGCACCAGGTCTACCGCCGAGGTGTCACCGCGCAGATAGTCGACCACGAAGTCCACCCGGGCGCGGGTGATGCCGGTGACGCCGGCCGCGTCCAGGTCCGCGGCAAGCTTGTCGCGACGTGCCTGGGCGGAGGTGATGTGCGTGGCGGGGTCCTCGATGTCCTCACCACGCCAGTTCAAGACCGCCTGCGACACAGCACCTTTCACGCTGTCGGGGATCGGCAGCGCGGTGACGAAGTCGACGGCGGCCGACTCGCGGCCGAACAGCGCCGAAGCTTCGTCGCGGGTCTGTCTCGGGATCGGGTCGAACTGCGGATCGATGCTGACCTGCATGGTGTCGGCGTCGATGACCACACCCCACTGTTCGGCGTAGCCCCGCACAATCTCGGTGGCCCGCTCGGCGGCGATGTCGGACTCACCCTGCCAGGTCAAAGCGTCGGCCAGCGACTGCGTGAGCCGCCACGGGTTCTGCCACGGGTTCGTCGATTCGAGCCGATTCTCCGCGGCGGCCCGCTCCGCGACCGTCTCGGCTTCGAACTCGGCGGTCACGGCCGCTTCCTCCTCGAATCGCGGTCCGCGGGCCCGGCTTTCGCGCAGCTGGCGGTCCCAGCGAGCCCGGTTCACCCCGGCCACCGCGAGCAGGTGGGCCATGCGCTGCCCGTGCCCTGTCGCGACACCGAGCAGGTCGGTGGGATCGGTGGCGGGCCGGTGAGTGTCGGACATGGGTTTCTCCTCCTGGGTGGTGGTTTCCGGGGTGGTGTTCCAGCCCGGTCCGGGATCGTCGGTGCGGGTGAGTTCGTCCCGGTCGATGCCGTGGCGCTCAGCGGCGTGGGCCTGGTGGGCGCGGACCGCGTTCGCGGCGGCGGCGATCTGGGCCGGGGTCGGGGGTTTCTTCGGCGCGGCTTTGGCGATGTCGAACAGGTGCGCCACCAACCGGCGCCCACGTCGTTTGCCGACCATGAGGGCGGCCACGGGCTGCCGGTTGGGCTGAAGACCCGCCGCCCGGAGCTGGCGGCGGGTCTTCAGGTGCGCCGGCGCGAGGTGCCACGGATATTCCTGGGGCTCAGGGACGGTGGCAGCGTCAGCGGTAGTCACGAGCGGTCGACCTCACGCACGTTCGGCCAGCAGCTGGCGGTAGTCGATCTGCAAGCTCGCCCACTCCCCGGTGACCGCCCGCAGCTGGGCGTGGAGCTGGTGGGCGCGGGCGGCCAGGCGCATCACGGCGGCCGGGCTGCTGTAGAGATCGGCGATCTCGGGGGCGGCGAGCAGAGCGTTGGCGAGCTGGTCGACGTCGGTGTCGTCGACGGTCGCGGCGATG
Organism: Nocardia sp. 852002-20019_SCH5090214; assembly: GCF_001665865.1. Lineage (NCBI taxonomy): Bacteria > Bacillati > Actinomycetota > Actinomycetes > Mycobacteriales > Nocardiaceae > Nocardia > Nocardia sp. 852002-20019_SCH5090214. The sequence goes on from NZ_LZMK01000391.1 coordinate 4,017, forward strand.
ACCTCACGGACCTGGGTTGCGATGGTGGACATGGTGTTTCCTCTCCTTGTGGGGTAGGGGTGGGAAGAGTCAGCGGCCGTAGCCGCGCTGGTCGCCGCGCCCACGGTGCTGGGTGCGGCGCACGCCCTGACCGGGTGTGGTCTTGCGGGCGCTTTTGCGGGCGCCGGCGTTGCGGACGGCGGCCTGCGGCGGGTGAGCGTGTCCGGCGTCGGCGGCCATGCGCGCCGCGACCCGGCCCTCCGACACCCCTTTCGACCGCAGGTGCGCCTCGGTGGCCTGGCGGCGTTCGGGGCTGTCGTAGCGAACGGGCTTGTCGGCCGGCGCACGCCCGGCCGCGACCAGATCGCGGCGGTCGAGCCACTTGTCGGCGATCCGCTGGGACTGCTTGCCGGTGATCGCGGCATCGCTGGCCGCGCGGTCGAGGTGCTTGCGGACCCGGTTGCGCACCGGCTCGGGCACTCCGGCCGCTGACAGGCGGGCGAGCAGCTTGGCCTCGGATCCGACCTCCTCGTAATCGCCGAGACTGGTCCGGCCGGCGGCCAGATCGGTCTGGGCGGCAACGACAGTCGCGATCTCCTCGCGGGCGTCGCGAGCAGCACCAGGGGCCGCGGCCGTGGACAGCAGTTCTTCGAGCTGGCGGCGGTGATCGCCCGCGACACCGCGCGCGATCTCGTCGGCGCGTTCCCGGTCGACCGCCGCCGCCGAGCGGTCGTCGGCGAACAGCAGATCCGGAACGTCGGTCTTCCCGGCCTCCACGTCGGCGAGAACCGCACGCAGCTGGTCTTTTTCGAGGTCGTGCAGACCCTCGCCCTTGGCGATCGCGTGATCGATATCGCGGCGCAGCGCGGCGACGCGGTCGCGCTGCTGGTTGCTCCAGTCGGCGTCGAGGCCGTCGTCGCGGGCCGCGCGGGCCTCGACCTGCGGGGCGAGCAGCGCGTACATGCGGACCTTCTCCGCCAGTGACTCGCGGTCGACATGGTTGGGCCACAACGGCTTGAACTGACCGGCCGGGTCCTTACGGATCGCGGTGCCCCGGTCCCGGGCAATCTGCTGGTCCTCGGGAGTCATCACCGCGACGGCCTGGCCCAGCTGCTCACGGATGCTCTCGACATCCAGGCCATAGCGGAGGCGATCCTGATACCGCACCAGCAGCGCATCGACGCGCGATTTGGCTTCCTCGCCGAGGTCGACCAGCGGTTCGCCCATGCGCCGCAGCTCGGTCGTCGCCGACACCTGCGCGAGCGTGCCCAGCTCGCTGGTCGGCACCTGGGCACCGTCCGGGGTGCCGAGATAGACCGCGACGAACCGGATCCGGGCGCGGGTGCGGTCGGAGACCTTCGTCTCGGCGACCTTCTTCGACAGGGCATCGAGGCTGTGGCCGGTCGGGTTCTTGCGCCACCGATCGACCTCGGCGATCAGAGTGGCCTTGGTCGTCTCGTCGAGGTCGCCCTCGGCGCTGATCATCGACACCATCCGGTCTTGAGCGGTACGCACCCGCTCTCCGGCGGCCCGGTCACGCTCGGAAGCGCTGAGCCGCTGCACCAGCTCCGGAGCATCCACGGTGACGTGGCCGGTGCCGGTGTCGACGTGCACACCCCACCGGCCTCGGATGTGGCCGGCCAGCTCGTTCATGGCGCGTTTGGCGGCGTCGCTGTCCTCGGACCACACCACCGCATCGCGCATCGCGGCCACGATCTCGCTGCGCGACATGCGTTCCCAGCCGTGACTGCGCATCTTGGCCAGCCGGGTCTCGACGGCCTTCTGCTCGGCGGCGTGACGTTCCTGGTTCTCGCGCATCTTGGCGATGTCGTCGGCCATCTTCGCTTCTCGCGCGCGGCGGTTGCGCTCGGCGGACTGCTGCGCGAACTGCATGATCTGCTGCATCAGCAGCTGCATGACCCGCGAGAAGTGCTGGGCGAGGTGATCGACGGTGTCGTCGTGGTGCAGGGTGTCGTCCTGCTTGGTGAATACGGGTTCGCCCATAGCGGCCTCCTGAGTTGCGGTGGTGAGTTCCGGAATCGGTTGTGCGGCAGAGCGGCCCGCGCTGGCGGCGATCTGTTCCGCGGACAGTGGGGCGGCCGCGGCCGCTGAGGTGGTGTGGGGGTCCAGGTAGGGCACGGGTTCGAGTTCGTCGATGCCGTGCCCGGCCTCGATGTGGTCGGTGAGGTCTTTGCCGGTGGCCGCGCGCAGCACCCGCACCGACCCCACCCGTCCGGCCAGGGAATCCATGACCTTTTCCGCGCGGCGATAGCCCGGGGCGTCGTGGTCGGCAACGATGACGACCTCCCCGGCGCCGGCGAGCCATTTCGCGTGCTCGTCGGACCACGACAAGGCACCGCCGGCGTTGGTGGTCGCGGTCAGACCGGCGGCCTCGGCGGTCAGGACGTCTTTTTCGCCCTCGCAGATGTAGATCGGCTCACCAGCCGCGACGGCGGCGAGAACGCGCGGCAGCTGGAACGGGATCTGTTCGAATCCGTTGTGTTCCCAACCGGTCTCGGTCCGGCGGCGCTGCCGGAACTGCTTGTCGCGGCCGTGCTCGAATCGGGCCTCACGGCGCACGACCTCACCAGCGACAGAGCCGTCGGCCCGCACATACGGGTAGCTGGCGACCGGCTTCCACGA
>NZ_LZMK01000392.1:0-596 GCF_001665865.1 Nocardia sp. 852002-20019_SCH5090214
GCCCGTTGCAGGTCGATCGAACGGGCCGTGTCGATTGTGCCGACTGCTTCGGCCTTCTTGGCGGGCTCGAGCAGGCCGGCCGTGGTCAGTTGCGGCAGGATGATCTGCTGGTCGCACAGCGACATGTGCTGGGTTCCTGCGATGCGCAGGGGGATCTTCACCCCGGTGTTGGTTGCCCAGCGCGGTTCCCAGCCCGGATTGCCGAACCAGGGCGAGGTGTCGCTGGCCAGCATCAGCAGCGGCCGGTCGAGACCGTCCGCGGCGACAGAGCCCAGGATCGGGCCGTCCAGATCGACGCCGGCACGGACACGGTGGTCGTCGTGCATCGTTTGCACGGTTGTCGACCCGCCTAGCGAGTGACCGAACATTCCGACTTTCGACAGGTCGAGGTCCTCGGCGAGGTGCGGTGGGAGTCCAGCGCGTCCCGGCTGTTCGGTGGCAGCAGTCATCAGTTGGTCGAGGACGAAGCGTGTGTCGGCGACCCTGGTCGGCAGGAGTAGATCGGGAAGGATGTGTTGCGGTGAATCCAGTGGCACCTGAGTGTGTTCGGTGTGTCCGTCGGGAAACTGCACCGCGAACGCTTCGTGGGTGTGGTT